>QKFK01000165.1 GCA_003252195.1 Rhodospirillales bacterium | reverse complement strand
ATGATTTTTCGTATTTTTTATAATATTTAGCCACCACGATCGAGGCTATAGCATTAGGAGTTAGCATCATAACATTAAAAAATGTTATTTCATTTATTGGCCCAAAGAATACATCTAGAGCAACAAAAAATACCGCCATTTTCCAGCTATATCGATACGTAGCCCAAAGGATTACGCCTCCTGCAGGCCAAAACGATGAAGCACCTGTGCTATTATCAAAGAAAACACCTATATTTAGGCAAAAGACATAAAGCAATGATAAGAATAATATTTCTACTATATTGGTAGTATTAATTGATAAACAATCACCCCTTACATTACCCCTAACCACACTCCCCATCAACACCTCAATATTCAATCTGGCATAACGTTTCTAAATCCATATATGGACCGTTATATTTACGGACATATCCTCTCACAGATTTTATATTACTTATATCATTAACAGCAACCTCTTTTTCCGAGGATACCGTAAAGTCTTCTCGCCAATTGTTATCATAATTAAGCAGAACCGAGCCTTGATGTTTAAATTTATCAATAGGAGAACCTGTAACAACAGCAAAATAACCAATAAACTTATTAGCCCTATCATAGCGCCCATAAAATCTATCAGAATATTTCCATACACCTAGCTTTTTAGATTTAGCATATGCCTCTGCTTCTCTAAATTTGTTACTGATAGAACAATCATCATTTGAGCTATCCCAAGAATAAACCAGAGCTAAACCTTCTCTTAAAAGCTTTTCCTGCATAGTATATTTACCAGAATCTACAATAGTTATTTCACGATTATATCTATCATAATTACCACTTTTAATTAGGTCGCTTTCATCTGGGTTTAGCTTCTTTACTAATTTTGTAAATTCTTTATACGAAGAAAGCTTAACATCATTTGGAACATTTAACACATTAGGAGATATAACCCCCTGCAATATGTAATCATGTCCTGACAAATTAAATGTAAAAGCACCATTGGCATAGTCTGCGTGAGCTCTGGCTGAACAAACTAACAACAAAACAAAAAATAAAAATACTCTTATACTAACTCTTTGCATATTGGCGTCCCATCAACATCAAATAATACAGCTGCCAGCTTACCGCCGTAGCCACATCCACAATCGATTGTTGCCGAGTACTTATTAATCACTGGTTCTGGAATTTCTTCAGGAGAATATCCCCTTACAACCATTTTATAATCTAGATATGGTTCTTCTCTATCAAATATTTCTTTACTGCCCCACCAAAAACTATCTTTCTGGTTTTCCAATGATTTAGAATAATTAACTCCGGCACTAACAAATACCATTTTATTATCAAGGCTTATTGCAGCATGTTTTAATGAATTCATAAATTCACCATGCCCGTCTGTAGAATTTTGTGTTCGGCGCAATGCAGATGTCCACCTACTAATTACTACCGACCCTCCTTCTACAACATGTTTTGCTTCTGATGTAGAGCCCCCATAAGCCTCAATAGTTGCTCCAACTCCCATATCTAAAAGCCATGGGAGAATTTGTTTTGGTGATGGAGCAAATTGTAGCTCTAAAAGTTTGCGCCACATCTCTTCTTGCGCCCCTTTTAGATAAATAACATCATCAGGACTAGCGCCTTCATTTGCTATAACCGCCCTTCTAAATGTCAAAAGCTCATTTACGGTGTCTTTAACCTTTGAGCCGACTCCTAAAATGTTACCCATATACACTAATTTATCGCCGATTCGATATTTTTCGGCGATTAATTGATGTAAATCAGCTAATTTTTCACTTTCACCATGTATAGAAGCGACAGCCCATGTTCTGTGGCTGCCGCTCATAATAGCAAATCTCTTTGCGTCTTCCATTTTACCCTAAAATCTTAACGAGTTTCGCTGTAGCCTTATCTAGACCGATATTCTCTAACGCTGCGAGCTCATTTGCAAGTCTTTCTAATGCTTGCTCATAAATTTGTCTTTCGCTGTATGATTGTTCAGCTAAGTTTTCTGTACGGTGCAAATCTCTTACAACTTCTGCAATGCTAATAGGCTCACCAGAATTAATTTTGGCTTCATATTCTTGAGCTCTACGACTCCACATAGTCTTTTTAGCTTTAGACTTACCTTTTAATACCTCTAGCGCATCGTCCATCATTTGGTTATTAGACAATTTACGCAAACCTGAGCGCTCTAATTTTGCCAAAGGCACTCTTAAAGTCATTCTATCTTTATCGAACTTTACAACTAATAGCTCGAGTTCATTTCCGCCAACATTATGTTTTGCAACATCCGTCACACGGCCAACACCATGAGTAGGATACACAACAAAATCTCCCGCTGCGAATTTAACGGCTTCATTAGAATTTTTCATTTTTCTTCTTTCCTAAACTAACTAATAAACACCAAAAAACACCCTTATGCACAAGTCTCATAACACCTCAAATAAGCAAAAACATAACCTATCAGAGACATATCCCCTCCGAAACTTACAACTTTAGTGTTATACCACAATTTTTCACTAAAAGGTAGTCCCCAAAACAAAAAAAGACAAAAAAAAGACAAAAAATAACAAAAGACGCAACCCAAGGGTTACGTCTTTTAGCATAAACACTTTATAAGTGTGCTGACAGATTATTCAGCTGCATTTGGCCACTCAGGAGCCTTCTCTGCATTGAATTTAATCCATTTTTCATCAGCATCTGAATCTGAGCAGATAGCTTCTTCTGGGCATTCTGAAATGCAAACGCCACAATCAATGCATTCTTCAGGATCAATAACAAGCATGCTGTCGCCTTCACGGAAAGCGTCTACTGGACATACATCTACGCAAGTTCTGCATTTTACGCAACTATCATTTACAACTGAAACCATTTTTATAACTCCTTAGGTTATTTTTTGTAATAGTATCTGGGATTGTATCCACACTAATCATATATAGGTTAAAAACGCCAATCACATTAAATGCAATCACATACATATATTCAACCTCAGACACTAATGTAATTTGTTAGCTCATAAAATCAACATTTAAAATAAAAAAAGCTCTCTAATATTTATGTTTTTTATTAGAGAGCCTTATTTACTATACGAGAATAACAGTAAAATCATATTGTTTTACAAGCAGTTACCGCAAAAAAGATTATTACAAACTCCCTTTTAACACCAATAATAGACAATATTACTATATCTATAAATCAGTCTATTAGGCTGTATAACTTAGCCTTAACGCGAATTATTTTGCAAAAGCGTAATTCATTCTTTTTGCAGCCAACATAAAATCAGCCGTAGAAGCATCTTTTTTCTTGTCTGCCTTAGAAGCTTTTGCGCCTTTTATGCGCTCAACCCCGAATACTTTCTTTAATAAATCTAAATTATCAAGACCAATAGATATTGGCTTTTCTTTAGAATCTTTGTCACGGTTAAAGTTGAGCTCTATTTTAATCCCGCCCTGTCCTATTAACACTGCTGCGGCTGAAAGAATCGTTACCGCACCGTATATGATCCATTTTTTAATCTTTTTAAGACGAGCAGCTCTGCGTTCTTTTTTTTCTTCTGCGCTCAATTGTTTCTTAGAATCGTGTTCGTAAACCTTGAGTTCCTTGCCTTCAACAAATTCCTTGCTTGTTTTCGCTACCATGATTTACCTCGTTTAGTTGTTATAGACAAAATATTAAATATTTTCATGTTTTTTGTCAACACAATGTGACATTTTTTTATTACAACTTATTGCTTTACTAAACATCGCGACTCATATTATAGCTAACAGCGGAAATTACATCGTATTTTTTGTGTTTTTAACCATTAAGGAGAAGAAAGAAAATGACTGCCGAGAACAGGTCTTTTGAAGCGGAAGTAAGCAAAGTTTTAGATATTGTTGTAAACTCTTTATATTCAGAGAGACATATATTTTTAAGAGAGCTAATCTCTAACGCATCTGATGCTTGTGACAAACTAAGATACGCAGCCATCACCAACCCTAATATGGCAAAGGGCAACGGCGAGTTTAAGATTGAGCTAATTCCAAATAGCGACAAAAACACATTAACTATCCGTGACAACGGCATTGGCATGAACAAAGAATCGTTAATTTCTGATTTGGGCACAATAGCCCGTTCAGGCTCAGCCGAGTTTATTAACAACTTAAAAGGCGATAACAAAGATAATGTATCTTTAATCGGTCAATTTGGCGTTGGTTTTTACTCAGTATTTATGGTGGCTGATAAAATTGAAGTTCGCTCACGCAGAGCAGGTGATGACCAAGGATGGCTTTGGACATCTGATGGCAGAAGCGGTTATTCTGTTGAAGAAGATAACAATGCAAAATCTGGAACAGAAATTACTATCTTCTTACGTGATGACATGAAAGAGTTTGCTGACGCAACTCGTATTCGCTCAATCGTTCGTACATATTCTGACCATGTAAACCATAAAATAATGCTCGTACAAGGAGAAGAATCCGAAGCTATCAACTCAGCATCTGCATTATGGACTCGTCATAAAAGCGAAATTAATGAAGAACAATATAAAGAATTCTACCGTTATATTTCTCATGCCTTTGACGAACCATGGCTAACATTACATTACCGTGCAGAAGGCGCAATTGAGTACACAGCCTTATTATATGTACCCTCACAAGCTCCTTTTGATTTGTTCCAACCAGATAGAAAACCTCAACTTAACTTATATGTAAATCGCGTATTTATCTCAAATGAGGTTAAAGATTTAATCCCATCTTATTTACGCTTTATAAAAGGTGTGGTCGATTCTTCTGACTTACAATTAAACGTAAGCCGTGAAATGCTCCAACATAACGCCTTAATTGCTAAAATTAAGAATGGTGTGGTGCGCAGAATTATCGATGAGCTTAAAAAACGCTCAAGCGATAAAGAAGATTACAAAAAATTCTGGGCAAGCTTTGGTGCTGTTCTTAAAGAAGGTATATATGAAGATTTTGAACGCAAAAATGATATTGCCAAAATTTGTTTATTCTACTCCTCTCAAAAAGAAGAATTAATATCATTAGATGAATATATTGCCGAAATGAAAGAAGGACAAAAACACATATATTATATAACAGGTGATAATGTAGACACATTAAAGAACAATCCTCAGCTTGAAGCATTTAAAGCTAAAGGAATTGATGTTTTACTATTAACCGACCCTATTGATGAATTTTGGACTCAAGCCTTACCAGAGTTCGAGAAAAAAGAACTCAAGTCTGTTATATCTAGTGGTGATGAGCTTGATGAGATTAAAGGAGAGAAACTAGAACGTGGGGAAAGCGCACCACAAGAAGAAGTTTCTGCTCTTACTATATATTTGAAAGAAATATTCAAAGATGAGCTAAAAGATGTGGCAACTACTGAGCGCCTAACTTCTAGCCCTGCTTGCTTGGGCACTGGCAAAGACCAAATGAGCCTCCATTTAGAAAGATTAATGAAAGCACATCAACAAAAAACCATGTTTGATTCTGCTCGCATCTTAGAGCTTAATCCTTATCATGATATGATTAAGAAAATGGCTAAAATAGCTAAAGAAGACGATAAATCTGAAAAGCTCTTAAATGCGGCATGGCTACTCTTAGACCAAGCCAAAATCACTGAAGGCGAACCCATAAAAGACGCCTCTGCCTTTGCTAAAAGGCTAAGCTCTTTTATTACAGATAGTTTATAACACTGGTTAACGCACAAACGGAGCTATCAACGCTCCGTTTGCTTTATCTGCAATTAATAGAACAACTCTCTCACAGAAAACACTACATGCCTACGCAATGATGCGCAGAACAGATATGGTGGAACAACTGTAAATTATTTACGGACTAGCACAGTGCCAACACGGCGGCGACGAGGGTCGGAGAATAGAACTTTTTGAATATAGCGTCCTTGGAATAAATTAACGCCCCACTTATGCCCCAAATCTACTGCTATTGAATCATCAACACGGCATAATATCGTTCTAGAAGCGCCTATTCTTTTAATATTTTCTTGTATCTCTGCTTGCAATGATTCACGTTCAAAATTCTGGTTCCAGAATAGTTTAACATAATCAGCTTGCAACTCTAAGCGGTCTATATATTTGATTGTTTGTTGAGTAATACCATCAATGCAGATTTTATAGCCCCTCTCGTGAGCAAAATCTCTGGCTAAAAAGAATGATGATAAATCGCTAAAGATATCTACCATTTGCATCTCAAGCACAATTGTTGAACGCTTGCTATCGTTAATATTATAGTCAAATTTTAAGAAATCATCTGATAAAACAGTACCAACATTAAGATTAATACTAAAGTCTGAAATAAGCGACCCATCATCATGACGATTTATATTTGCCAATACGCGCTTGTCCAAAGTTTCTGTCATACGTTGGAACAGCCACGGACAAGAGACCAAATCAACATCAGGCAGCAGTGTCTCACGTAAATCACCAATCGCAACAAACACCTCATCAAACATAATCTGAGGCATGGCATCGCCAACTACCGCACATATAGACTGACGTCTAATCATATTGGCAAAATCTGCGTTTGTAAGTGCTTTTTCTACCTTAGCTAACATTCCAACTGTTAGCGGAGCCCCTTTAGGCTTATGCATATTCATTTGTGGAGATGGGATAGGCTTACTAACAAAGGTTTTGTTTTCCAAACCACCCACGACTTTATCTTCTTCAAATTCCATTGATGCCAAGCGGTTTGCTAACGTCATTATGTCTTGAAACTCTGTCTTTAGATCATACCATGTAGCAAAGCTAGGGTCTCTAGCATCATCGTGTTTTGCAATAAATGGGTCATCAGAGAACATGAACCTGATTTTAACTAAAGCAGCATCAACCTCGTCCATAAACTTATCAATAAAGACCATAATGATGTCACCATTTGGCACAGAAAAAAGCTGACCCTTATCATTCTTAACCATATGGGTAAATGCTTCGCCTATCATCTGGCGGGTTTGTTCGTTTTTATTTTTATCTTGAAGCCTAGATAAGAATACATGAACCGCACGCTTATCTTCTAAGCGTCTTTCAATTATCTTAAGATAATCAAGTAACAAGCTATTTTTTCTTACTGATGCATTCATCCCTAACATAGCTTTATCCTTATGTCTTTATCTCTGGCATTGTATCAAGTTGCACTGGATTTGGGCACTCCATGCGCGTTCCACCTGCAATAACTCTTCTACGATTAATGCAATCACCCAAAGAACAACCTGCGCCATATTTACAACTTGTTTTAGCCATCGCACCAGCCATGGCATCAATAAAGTGGCCTTGGAAAGTTCTAATCCCTGCGCTAACGCCCCATTTAATTGCGTGCTCAGTATCGCACCTAGCTAATACGAACTTTTCGATACCAAGATTATTAATAACTTCTTGTAATTTTTCCTCTTGGCGTTCATCAATCAAGGTTGGCGACCAAATAAGCTTTATATAATCTGGATCAAGCTTAGAAATATCTAAAAAGCGCAACACCAATGGATCAAGACCATCTAACAATATTTTATGTCCGCCTCTATGCAAAAGCTCTTTAGCTTCATGATATTTACTTACATTTTGGAAAACATCCATTAACTGCACTTCAACTGTAATCTTTTGCCCACTAACTAAAAACTTACGGGCAAAACGACCAAAATCTTTTGAAAAAACAGTTGATATATTTAAGTTAAGATTAAGCTCGGGCGGGCGGAAGAACAAAGGAGTATTTGCCACAGCCTCTAGCATTCTAATATCTAAAGTTTCACTTAAATATTGAAACAGCCATTTACCCGCAAACAAGTCTATATTAGGAGCTAGCTTTCGAGTAAAGCCAGCCATAGAAGTAAAATATTCTTGGAAAACTACTGTGCCACTATGAATTTTATCATTAGGATTAATTTGCACCGCAGACTGTCGTTGCACAAACTCAAGCATGTTTACATTTTTCATGTTTTCTAACACGCTTTCTAAATCTTCTGGCTCAACTGGCCTATTTTTATTTTGTGGCTCCCTCGGTTTTGGAGGAGCAGCCAAAGCTTCTTTTTCAAGTTTTTCAACCGCAGCATATACCTGCTGATAGTTCCGCTTTAAATCATAGTAAGATGAGAAATGAGTCCTGTCATAATCAAAAAAGAATGGGTCATCTTTTACAATGTTTGTTATGCGCTCAACAATGCGCATAAAGGCCTCTACATTTACATTAGGCCCCAATATTGCAAAATCCTCATTGGTAAAAACATATAACTGAATTTGGGTTCCACTAAGCGCTCCATCAAACATACGCTTAAAAATCATCATATGTTGTTGCTTACGATTATATGGTCGCAATTTTGACATATGCACAAACATGGTAGTAAAAGCATCAGGCATATGCTCTATTCTATCCATAGCATCCAAAAATTTTCTTTCTGGCGTTGTTATGTTTGCGTTCATCTAAAATCCATATATTACAAAGCGAATCCAATATAATCTAGCAAGCTATTACATATAAATAAATATAAAATATTGAAAGCTAAGCTATATTTGTGTAAAAAATTATCACAAACTTTTACATTATTTTATTCAAACACTTTATTATTAACATTTTGACAATAAAAGTGTTTAAACAGGAGACTCCTATGAGCACCGAAACAAGTAATAAAAATCAACTCCCTGAAGCGAATGTAATCTGCATTAAATGGGGAGAAGCTTATTATAAAGCTGAGCATGTAAACCAGCTTTATGAAATGATTAAACACAATGTTCACAATCACAAAATTAATTTCTATTGCTTTACAGAAATTGCTGATGGCTTGAACAAAGATATTATTGTAAAACCATTGCCTGTATTAAATTGCGACTTAACAAAAATCAAACCTATTTACCGTAAAGAAGTCGGCTTGTGTGATGATCAGCTTGGCGGGCTTAATGGACAACGCGTATTTTTCTTTGACCTAGACGTAATTGTTACAGGCTCATTAGACGAAATGTTTGACTATCCTAAAAATGATGAGTTTGTAATTATAAATGACTGGAATACCAAAGGTGATCATGTTGGGCAAGCTAGTTGTTATTCATGGCAAGTTGGAACATTAGGATTTGCAAAAGAGTATTTTGAAAACAACCACCAAGAAGTAATCAAGAAATTCTATACAGCGTCTCAAGAATATCTTTCATCTAAAGCAATTGAAAAATGGGGCAAGCTTAATTTCTGGCCAGAGACATGGTTTAGTAGCTTTAAGGTTCATTGTATTCCTAACATTTTCAAAAGAAAATTTGTTGCACCAAAATTACCTGAAGGAACCAAAGTTTTAGCATTCCACGGCAAGCCAAAAATGGAAGATGCCATATTAGGCAGATGGGCAGAACCAGGCAAAGAACCAAAATGGAAAATCTTACTATATAAGAGCATCAAGCCAAGTCCTTGGATTAAAGATTTTTTCTATGATGTAAAATAGATTATCTCATTAAATATCATTACAAAAACAGCCACCTAAAACTGGCTGTTTTTTTGTATATAGTGATTTAAATCACCGAAATACCCTTTAAATTTCAAAAAGATACATTAGATGGTAAATAAATGGTAAACAGATAATAATATCTTTTAGCACCTATATAAGTTATAATAATCATATATAGTAACGGAGGAGGAAAAGATGGGACTACCTTTTTCTGACAACATGTTGGTTGACAGCGACAAGTTCATTGACAATAGCGAGCCAATACTATCTGAAATTTTAAAAGATGACGTGGTTCAAATATTGATGAAAAGCGATGGAATCCGCATGAAAACGCTAGAGGATATTATTGAGAATATCCGTGGCAAATTATAATTAAATTATTAAGTTAGATGTTTTTGTAATTCTTAAACTTACGGTTGGCTTTGAGCAGAATTTGCATCGCCAGCCGTTTTATTTTGCATAACTTCAACACCATTTATATAAAATTTACCGTCTTTTTTCATTTCAATATCAAACGATTCGCTCAAAATATTATTAGCATCGGAGCTCTTTTTTGCGGTTGCTCTGTGTGGAAGCAAAGAAAAAACAAACATACTTTTCATAATATCGGTTTTGTCCGTTTGTACATCTGATGTCACTGCGCCATTAGGGTTTTGCTTTTGAGCTTCAGCTTGTTGCTTTGCCATTAACTCGGCCTTTTTCTTACTCTCTTCCATCATCTTTTGCATAATAAAATCAAAGTTCTTTATATTAACTGTGCCCTTACCATAAACTTTATTATTATCAGCAACATGAACAACACCTTTAAGCCTAATCCCGCTTACATCATCCATATATCCTGCATCATTTATTTTTAATGCAGCTCCTGCCTCATGTAGGTTTTTCCATATGCTACCAATTGCAGAAGCAAAAATTTGTGCTCCGCTTGCTAAAGGAGATACTGCGGGGCTAGCCTCTATCTTATTCTCGCTATCAATAGCTTCTTCTGCCACTATCTGTTCGCCTTCTGCCCCAGCTTCTTCTTTTACCAATTCATCTGGCTGACCTGGCTTATTGGGACTTACGTTAACTGCTTTTTTCTCTGGCATAACATCAGAAATAATCTGAGCGAGTGGTAGCTTTTCAATTGATAGATCTAACATCAATGCACGGTTTTTTATCTCTTTGCCGTTAACACCATCTATTAGCATCTCCAAATGCAAATCGTTTAATTTATCTTTATGATTATTAACAAAAGCATTTCTAAATTTTAACTGCTTTACATCAAAAATATCGCCCTTACTTTTTTCTTTGTTTAACTTAATGCCATCAAAAGTTATCTGCATATTCATGCTAGGAAAAGCATCTAACAGCTTAACCAGCTCTGGCACAAAATACTCTTTATTAGCGGACTTCTTTTTTGTTTCTTCCAATAATTTAATAACTGTTTCTTTATCTACACTAGAATCTCCAGAAACATCGTATTTTATTTTCTCTATTGAAAAGAGCTCGCCAACTCCAGCCTCTTCATATTTAACATTATCAATACTCAAATCCTGCTTATATTCTTTAGAACTGTCGACATGATTAGCGTAAACCTTTTTGGTTGATATTACAGGATTACCGCCATCAAAAAGAACCTCAACATAATCAACTGAAGATGATGCTTTAACCGTTTTTTCTTTAGTGGCATTCCAAACCAACATTCCCTTACTGTTTGATGTTTGAATATTAGAAACAACATCATCAGCTTCATTAGTAACCACCACATTACTTGGCATAGCCAAGGTGATGTTATATATCACATCTGTACCATCTTTAGCTAATTCTAGCCCACCCGTGACATTAACTAACGTAAAAAATGCCTTTTTTTTGTTCTTATCCTCAACTGTAACTTTAATCTGTGGATACACAAAGCTATACACACTTGCAGATTTTCTGTTCACTATAATATCTTTAGGTAATTCATATTTATTGTTATTAAAAGCAGGGATGAATAATTTTGCTACCTTTTCTAAATTATTTTTAATCTCAGGAATTCTTTCATCTAGAGCATTATTATTGATTAAAACATCTTTTTGCTCATACACGTCTTTTAACTCAACAATCTTTTTTAAAATCGTATCCGCTCTATGATCTCCTGCAGTTTGGAGTTTTAAGGCATATTTTTCAGCCTCTGCAATATCTACATAACCAATCCTACCATCGACATAATATTGAGATGTTTTGTATATTGCATTGGTACTATTAGAGCTATCTGCTATATCTTTGTAATATTTTAGTGAGTTAACATAATTAATCTTAACCCCATGACCAGTCTCATACATTTCTGCGAGCTTTTGCTTAGAATCAACATTACCAAGTTCTGCCGATTTATTATACCAATCCCACGCTCTAGCTAAATTAACGTTAACCCCTGTTCCATTCTCATACATAACCCCAAGATAGTAATAAGCAGAACCCTGCTCATCTCCCTCAGCAGATTTAAATTCTGAAAGTGCTGTTTCATAATCACCAGCCTGCATTGCTTCATAACCTTTTGCAACATCTGCATAGGCTAATTTTATTCCTGCAAGTAAGAAAAGAACAAATAGGATTTTTTTCACTTAACTTTACCTCCTAAAGGCACCATGTTTTTGATAGATGACGTATCAAAAAGAATTTTAACATCGTCACCAAGATACCATAAAACACCAGCTATAGCTATCGTCATAACTATTGCCATAATCACGTACGGTTTAACAGACATAGTAGGTGCGTTTATTTCTTTTTCTGACATTTTTATTTTTATCCTTTACATTATTGTAATCTTTATGATTTTTAAAAATCATATAAATCATAATTAATAAATACACATAGTCTTGATAGCAATCTATATATATTTCATCACACCTTTAATATCACACCTTTAATCATGCAAAACCTTTAGAGCTGATAGAATATTTGAGTAATCATCATACCAAACAACAGAAGATGTCGGCTGATACTTTCTCCACAATTTACCACCTCTATTAAGATTATTTAAGTAAAGAGGGTTTCTTGTAACTAGCACCCATTCACTTCTGGTTGCTCCCTCCATATAATTATCACTCTCATCTTTACCATAGACAGATACAAAACCATGCTTGTTTGCAATATTCATAACTATATCTTGCAACTTCATATAACGATTACTTAAATGGAACAGCATTGCACCATCAGTTTTTAGCTTTTTCACATATAGCTGGAAAGCTTCATCTGTTAACAAATGTATCGGAACAGAATCTGAGCTAAAAGCATCAAAAATCAAGATATCAAATTTATTATCAGCTTCTTTCTTTAATGAAAGCCTTGCATCACCAAGCACGATATTAACGTCTGGCAAACATTTAGAAATATAAGTAAAATACTTAGGGTCAGAGGCAATATCGACAACCTGCTTGTCTATCTCATAGAATGTCCATTCTTGATTCTCTCTAGCATAACAAACAAGAGACCCCGCGCCTAGTCCAACAGCCCCGACTTTCCACCCATCAGAAAGGCTTCCATTCTTCATTAAAAAATCACCAACAGGAGAGGCAAAGGAATAATAACTAAGTGGTATTTTTTCTTCTCCGTAGGTTAAATTCTGAATACCGTGCCTTGTAGATCCATTTGATAACACGTGAAACTTCATGCCATTCTTTTCTGCATCGTAAACTCTTTTAACTCCAAAGAAATTACGCTCTTCTAACATAGTTGCTTCCGATGTTCTAAAAATAGAAACACCTAATGGAGTATAAAAATTACATGATGCTAAAAACAGCGCATAAACAGATAAAGCAAACCTTAATGACTTGTGCTGGAAAGAATGTGCCGCAAATAAGAAGCAAGTTAACAACAACCCATAAATGTTAATTGAAATATCAATGAGGCTCGATATTTTTTTCTCTGCAAGAGCAAAAAGCGCATACATAAGAGCCAACAAGATTGCTATAGATAAATCTTTTATAAAAGCATGCTTGGTATTAAACAGCTTTTTCCAATTATCAACTCTTAACAAGAGCATAACAATTAACACAATCGGTAATTCTAAAACATTGGTAAAAAGAACAGGGGCAAGAATAGAGTTAAATATTCCGCCTAACACCCCACCAATAGACATTATTAAGTAAAAATCTGTTAGATAGCGAGTTCCTGGTTTTGTAAAAGCCATTTTCCCATGGCAATAAACCGCCACAGAAAAAAACAGTAGCAAAGCTGAAATCGCCAAAAAGGCATTAACAACTAAGCTAGACAGCATATAGCCAATAAATATTACAAATAAAAACGCAAAATTACGCTCCATAAAGTCATGAATGCTATTTCCATATCGAGAAAAAACAATCATAAAGCTTACTAAATAACCAATTAATGGTACCATCCACAAAAGAGGCACAGACGCTATATCTGTTGTGATGTAAGTTGTAACTCCTAGCATCAAGCTTGAAGGACAGAAGGCTAATAACAACCACTTTATTTTTAGACCCCAGCTTGGTGCTTTTTCATCATCATGCTCTTCTAATGACGCATCATTATCTTTTGACTTAAGAGCAAACACTCCAGATAAAGCAAGCAACAACATTAATATGCAATATTGCCAAGACCATATTTGAGTTTGTTCTGCAAGTTTATACGAAGGCTCAAAATATGCTAGATATCCAACTAAAGCCAACATACTACCAGCATTACTAGCAACATACAAAAAATATGGGCTCTCTGAACTGGCATACCCAAACCATTTTTGCAACAACGGAGATGTCGTTGAAACCACAAAAAATGGAACAGCAATCAACACGCCCAAACAAACTACAACTTGCCATATTGGGCTTGTTCCCAAATCTTGCGAAGGGATATAATCAAACACCACAGGCATAGAAACAAGGCTTAAAAGCAACAAAGATATATGAATAATATACTGGGTTTTAATTGACTTAATCTTGCTTAGCATATGTGCATATAAATAACCAAAAAGCAAAATAGCCTGATAAAATACCATGCATGAATTCCACACAGATGGCACTCCACCAAAAAATGGCAGAATATACTTGGCAACCATCGGCTGAACAAAAAACAGCAAGAAAGAAGATAGGAATATAGTTAGTACATAACTAATAACAACAAAATAGGACCTACGCATTGAAAACATTAATATCGCTTTACTACAAAATTATACAATTTGAGACTAGGGGATTCTATACTATCGTTTTATTATAATAAAGTACTTATTTGGCTTTTAATTTGATAAAAACTTTCATATAAATATAGTGAACTTATTTTATATATCGCGTGTTGAAATAATGATTGATGTAGAACTTAGAAAAATAGACAACCTGTTTTCTAAACAGAACCCTAATTTAGATTCTATATTTAACCCATATACTGCTGGGGATACCTTAGCAGAAACTTTGCACAACCTAAAACACAACGATATCAAAGATAAATTTGAGCAAATTATATCTCATATGTTTAACAAAATCTCATATGACAAAAATGCTCCCCTAGCCAAAGCTGCGTTTGAGCTTGCACAAATGTACGACGATGGAAAAGCAATAAACAATAGCAATCCATACCACAACAGCGGACACATTATAGAAGTTGCAATATGTTGCTATTTATTAGCCCACATAAACAATATTGCACAAACCAGATTCAAATTAACTAACGATGATATAGCTCTCTTGATTGTAACCGCATTAATACACGACTTAGAACATGATGGTGGCGTTAATGGAAGTCAGTTATTTGCTTTAGAAAAACGCTCCCTAGCATATGCGCTAGACCTATTAAGAAAGCATAATGTTAGCGAGCAATCTGTTAAAAACATGGAGCTATTTGTACTAGCGACCGACCCTCAGGGTCCAAGTCAACTAGTTAGTGCCATTGATAAACACCACAAGTCTGGCAATAATATTCCAAGCATACCACCTACCATGACAGAACTAGCACCTCTTCTAAATATGCCCAAAGAAACTCAAATGGCTTTAATTTTATGTGACGCAGACCTACTACCATCAGCAGCGTTTAATATAGACAAGACTATTCGCCAAACATCTCGTATATGCCAAGAGCAAAAGCTAAGCACCGACGAAAAAAATCTAAAGAAAGCCTTTATTTTCTTTTCTGACAACATCTTAAACAATGGCTTCAGAAGTGAAGCTGGTGACTTTTTCACTGATAATTTTTATCGTATATACAACCAACTACGTTGCCATTGCGACTAATCTAAACACACTCTTCAAACATTAAAAATATTACAAACATATTGTAAATATTACCTATTTGCATTTAATTAACTGCACCAAATACAAAAGGTCTTATTAACGTCGCCACTCCGTTCAAACATACAAGGCACAACAAGTTAATCCCTATTTATCTTGACCGACACTTACTAATAATTTACTACAAAAATATCTTGCAACATGATTAAATTAGGATTTATAATATACCTTATAGGGGTATATGGTATAAGAGGATAAAATGGATACAGGAAACATAAATAAAAAAGACAAATTAAACCGCATTAACCGTATT
>QKFK01000242.1 GCA_003252195.1 Rhodospirillales bacterium | reverse complement strand
TTGGCTTGATAAAGCAAAACTCCCTATGGATCAAGCTATAGACACATTAAAAATTGCTCGAGAAAAGTTTCCAGGAGAAAGAGTTAACCTAGATGCATTATGTAGAAAATATGGTGTTGATAATTCTAATCGTACCAAACATGGAGCTTTGCTCGATTCTGAGTTGTTAGCCGAGGTTTATTTAGAATTAATAGGTGGTAGAGAACCTGGTTTATTATTAAAAGAAGAAACTGGTAATATATTTGGGCAAAAGCGCAATGTTGAACGTAAATTTAGAGAGCCACGCAATTTTCTAGCTTCAGAAGAAGAACAAGAAAACCATAATAGCTTTATGGAAAAGAAAGTATTACCCAACCGTACTTTTTAAGAGCTTTTAGGTTGTTTATTAATGCTTAAATATGCCCCAAATATCATTAAAGCCCCATAGACGGTTTTGTGAACAGACATTTGGCTATCTGTTGCAATTAAGCCTAATATATAAATAACGAATGGCTCTAATCCAGCAATGGTTATAAAAGTGCTGATGTTTATTTGTTGCATTGATTTTAATCTAAAAATATAAACCAAAGCATTGCAGATTGTTGCGAAGGTAAACATCAGTAACAATATTGGCTTATAATTTATAAATAGGTCTATTTTACCGTGAAAACAGCCAATTATTATAACAAACATGGTAAATGAACATAATGCTCTTCCAAAGATGATATGATAAGAAGCGGTGTTTTTGGATAAATATTTAAGAGAAATAAATGAAACGGCAACCGCAATCGAAGATATAAAGCTAATAATGTAACCCAGTAGGTTGTTGTTGCTAGAATTATCAAAGGTTACAAATAAATACATTGCGGTAAAAGTTAAGAATATGCCGGCGATTTGTTTTTTTAATAAAAGGTCTTTAAACACAACAACTCCGTATAAGACCACAAACACACGTGATAGCACTAATAAAGCAGCGGTTGAGCTAATTCCTAAAAAGAAAACAGAATAGTACCATGTTATATTACTTAATGTTATTGACACTAAAAAAATTATGAAAGCTTTTTTATTATCATTAGCGCTTGGCTTAAGCTTAAAGCCGTTTTTCTTTATGTAAATGAAACAAACACTCGATAAAATAAAAGAAAAAATTAAACCCGATAACAAAGGGTGCATATAACCCAAAATTAGTGATGTTGTTAGCTGATCTAAAGAACTACAAATTACGGCCAGAATTGAATATAACATTATAAACACCCATAACATTTAAGAATTAGTCACAAGACAGCATTCTTTATGTTTAGGGCAATAAGCTTGCTCTTTTGTGGGGGAAGGTGTCTTTATCTAAGATGCTATATACTTTTTATCTGCTTTTCAAGCAAGATTCACTAATTGAAACTTACTTATGAAATAATATATAATTGTCTCTTAAACAATTTATGCAGGAGGTTAAAGGTATGAAAAAAATAATTGCGATGGCTGTAGCTTTTATGACTGTATTTTCAGTTTCAGCACATGCAGAAGATGCTAGTGTTAAAGATCAAGTAAAACAATATGGTAAAGCACAGTATCAAGAAAATGTTAAATTTAAACAAGATAAAATGAAAGAAACTAAAGATTTTCATAAGCAACAAAAAGAAGAATTTAAGGGTTTTAGAGATTCAAAAAAAGAAGCTTTTAAAGAATTAAAAGAAGGAGATCCTGATGAAACAATGCAAGACAAAATGCAAAAAATGAAGGATTTCAGAAAAGGTATGAAAGAAGATTCTAAAGAATTTAGAAAAGGTCAAAAAGAAGAGTTTAAGAATTTTAAAGATATGAAAAAAGACCAAACCAAAGAACATTGGGAAAAACAAAAACAAGAAAACCGTGACTTTAGAAAAGACATGAAAGAAAAATACATGATGAAAGATTCTTCTGAAGAATAATTCATTATATTATTTGCAAAAACCCCTCTTATTAGAGGGGTTTTTCTTTATAAATTAATAGCCAATAAATTAATTAAGAATAATTATTATTATCAATAAGCTTGAAATTATGATATAATTATATATATAATTTAAGTTACAGAATTTAATAATAGTGCAATATGCGCCCATAAAGAATGAGGCGCTGAGTATGGTTTTTTCGGGGGAAAGCTGTATTAGGTTTTTTGTTATAACTCATTGGGAGAAACAATATGAAAGTTGATAAACATGATCTATATCAAAGCAGTGAAGAGCTTAAAAATATAGAAGAAGACCTAAAAAGAGTTTTAAACTCTATTAATGGTCAAGTTAAAGAAAACAATGTTAAACAAAGAAGTCAGATGACACAAAAACAAGGCTTTTTAAGAGGTTTAAGCAATGAGTTTGGTAAAACTTATTCTCAAACAACAACCTCTTTAATCAAGGCTTACAAGGACTTGTGATTAATAAATAAAAGCTAGCAAAACTTAAAACCCTATTACAGGGTTTTATTTTTATGTGCTTTATTAATTATAACAAATGTTTAAACAAAAGCTCCTTATTTATAGTGTATGCTTATTTATGTGAACATAAGTAAGGGGGCTGTATGAAAAACACATTGTTATTGTTTTTATTGGTAATATTAAGTTCAAATATTGCACATGCTGAGCAATTGCAGAATAAACAAACATCTAGCCATAATAGTAAATATGCTGAGCAAACTAAACAGAGGCAAACACCTAAATATGCCAATGTTAAGCCTGCCAAGCAAGGTAAAGATAGATGGCAAATGCCTAGCTATAACGTTTATTTAGCTGAGCAAATGCAGCAGAGACAAAAGTCAAAAAAAGAAACCCAATCAACTACCGAAAATAACAATATTTGTGATGACGCTAACATAGCATCAAACAAAAATGTTGATAAGAAGTTATGTAAAGATGTCGGTTCAGAAAAAAAAGATTTATGTAAGGATACGGATAAATCAACCAGACGTAATATGGATAAAAAACCATGTAAAAAAACAGGACTAGAAAAAAACATTTATTGCAATGAGAAAGATGCTAGTACCAATAACAATTCTAGTGACAATACTAATATTGACGAAGCATCAAAGAACAGCGCTGATAAAAAGCCATGTATACCAGCGGTGATAAACCTCCCGCCAATAGATTTAAAAGTAGAATCTATGAGAAACCAATAGATTTAAAAGTAGAATCTATGAGAAATAACTTTCCTAAAGTGCCGTTTGATAAAAATAATTATGATAAAGAAAAATATCAAAAAAAATTCGATAAATATTGCAATAGATTTATTAAACACTATCAAAATGATTTAATTGCAAACACACCAAAAACATCAACCTACTCAGATGAAGAGCTAAAGAATGTTAAGTTAAATAGTGTTGGTATGGCAAAAAAGAAACAACGGGATAATATAGATGATTTCAAAATATCCATGACATACTATAGAGGAGAAAGTTTATCATGGATTTATCTATTCCACGAGTTAAGAAGCGACATAGACAACCATTTTAAAAGTGATGTGAATCGTAAGGTTGGCACTATGTCATACGCAATGAAAAAAACAGCAGAGCGTATTCAGTTAATGGATAAAAAATACTATAATCCTGAAAAATGTTCAATAGAGCCGTTGTTTTTAGAAGAAGAGCAAATCACTAAATTTTTAAATAATGAAAAGCCCTATTTTGGTGATTTAACATCTAAAGAAACAGATAGATTGCTAACCTGCTTGGAGTTTTTTGATTTTGAGCAGAGATGCCTTTCTTGTCACTATGATTTAGTCGAAAAAGACAGTTTTATAACCAGAGATTATAGTGACGGAGAAATGTGTCTTTTTAATATTCTTGATGATTATCAAGATGGTTTGGCGAAGGGAGCTCAAGAAGATTTTAGTAAATTAAAAGTAGATGTATATGAAATTTATGAGCATAAGCGGGAAGCATTTATGCAGTAGGTCAAAAGGAAAAGTGTTATGAAAGTAGATGAGTTTATCAAATTATTTATTATAACTACATTTTTAATGCTTGGATCTTTTAGCGAGCTTCAAGCGGAGCCATTAAAGAGCGAAGACACAAGAAACTCTATAGAAAAGAAATTTCCTTATAGATCAGAGTTAAAAGCAGATTTAGATAAAGACGTTTATAAAAAAGACTTTGATGATTACTGCGATAAATTTATTAAAAACTATAGCTCACAAGCTATTAAATATACACCTGTCTATAAGCCATATACAGACAAAGAATTAGCTCCTCTAAAAGATAGTGAAAAAGAAGAAGCAAAATCATTCATAAAACGCGAGTATGAACGAGGGATAAACGGTATTTTATCTCTGAGGTATGTATTTTTAGATTGGGTATATTTATCAAAAGACGTGCGTAAGTCAGATAAGAAAATGAAAGAGCGCGTAAGGCTTATGGATAAAAAGAATTATAATCCTAAAAGATGCGTAAAAGAACCCTTGTATTTAACCGATGAGCAGAAAGCAAGATTTTTAAATAATGAGCGCCCGTATTTTGGAGATCAATTAATAAAAACTCCAAAGATATTTATAGATTGTTTAAGCCTATTAGATTTTGAGCAAAGATGTCTTTCTTGCCATTATGATTTAGTGAAACAAGATAGTTTTGCTCTTAGAAGTTTAAGTGATGGAGAAATGTGCCCGTTTGATATTTTTGAACCACATAGAGGAAAAACAAATAGAAAACTCCTTAATGATTTAAAAAAGAGCACATACGAAGATACTATTAGACGGAGAAAAGATACTATAAGGGACTTGCCATGTAGTGCTTTTAGCGATGGAGAGTGTAGAGATGTACCTAGAGGTGAAAAATGAAGAATATTATTAAAATGCTTATAATAACATTATTTTTATTAGGATCTTTTCGCGAGCTACATGCTGAGCCATTAAAGAGCGAAGATACAAGAAGCTCTATAGAAAAGAAATTTCCTTATAGGCCAGAGTTAAAAGCAGATTTAGATAAAGATGAATATGCAAAAGACTTTAATAAATATTGTAATAAATTTATTAAAATATACCGTTCAGAGGCTATTAAATACACGCCTATATACATACCTTATACAGATGATGAAATATCAAGCATAGATGAAAATTATAAAGAAACGGCTGTTAAAAAGTTAAAAAAAGAATTTGATGACAGAATAGATAATCTATTAACAAACAGACTATCAAATATTCGATGGTTATATTTGCTAAAAGAAGTTAGAAGTAAGGCCGCAAAAAAACGTGTAACGCTTATGGATAAAAAGAGCTACAACCCCAAAAGATGCGTTAGAGAACCTTTGTATTTAACGGACGAACAAAAAGCAAGGTTCTTAAACAACCAGCGTTCTTTTTTTGGGAAGAGCGTAGATAAATATCCAAAAGCATTTTTTGATTGCTTGAGTTTGCTAGACTTTGAGCAAAGATGCCTTTCTTGCCATTATGATTTAGTAAAAAAAGATAGCTTTGCTCTTAGAGGGTATAGCGATGGAGAGATGTGTCTAACTGATTTCTTTGATGCTTTAGCTGGAGACAACTCTAAAATGGCGCAAGGGAAAATGCAGAAAACTATGTATATGGATAGTAAAAAAAATGCATATGATGATATAAAAAGAGAAAGAAGAGATAGTATAAAAGAAATGTCATCTCGGGCAGCTCAAACAGCCCCCCCACAACCATAGTTTGCCACTATTAAAAAAGCGGAGTATAAATCTCCGCTTTTTACTTAATGATAGTGTGTGATGCTTGATAAGCACATAGAAATATTTTTTATGTTCTAAAACATGATTGGTTTTTTATGCAAGTCATTACTTATCTAAAAATTCCGCCACAGTTTTAACACATTCAGAGCAAGGAATAACCTTGTTTTTTCTGATGTCTCTACATGTTTCAAATTTTGCTTTTTCGATAAAATGATTTTTAAGAGCCGTTTTTTCTTCCTCTGTTTTAACCATTTTTGCACCAGCATATAAAGCACCACATAATCCACCTTCAGCGCGACCGCCATTGCAAGTAGCTGTTTCTTGAATAATTTCATCAGAAGCATCAAATGCTTTGGCAATTGCTAGTGAACAATTATGCTCTGTCTTGTGAAGCTCTATAGCTTTTTCTACACGGGTCATTTTATTTGTTCCTTACAAAATAAACTTAGATAAATCGCTTTTCTTTGTTAAAGTCTCAACCTTATCAATCACCAATTGAGCATTTATAGTTTCTTTTTGCCCAGGTCTATCAGAGGCATTAAATGCGATATCTTCAAGCAATAATTCCATTACTGTTTGCAAGCGTCTTGCTCCAATATTCTCAACATTTTGGTTGATTTCCACCGCAATATCAGCAATTTTTTCGATTGCATCTTCGGTAAAGTCAATTTCAAAATCTTCGGTTGCCATTAAAGCTTTATATTGCTTAATAAGGTTAGCCTCTGGTTCGGTTAAGATGCGAATAAAATCTTCTCTTGTAAGAGCCCTTAATTCTACACGTGTTGGTAAACGACCCTGTAACTCTGGT
>QKFK01000042.1 GCA_003252195.1 Rhodospirillales bacterium | reverse complement strand
AATAGTATCTATTGACTTTATAAAAACTAATGGCATAGTTTTTTCTTTATGGTCTTGAAAAGATAAGGCCTTTTAAGCGATAATAGCTGTTAGGGTGCTTTTTAAGAAAAACATCTAAAAGTTATTTGGCACAACAATCAGGGATCTTGTTATGAATATTACAATCACAGGAAAACAAGTTAACATCGGTCAAAGATTACGCGAATATGTGGAAACAAATCTTGAACCAACAATCGCGAAATATTTTGATGATTCAATCGGCGCCAATGTAACCTTCTCAAAAGAAGGTGAGAATTTCAGAGCCGATTTGTCAGTTCATCCTCATAAAGGAATGCTCCTTCAAGGCGCAGGTCTTGGAAATGACCCTTACTCTGCTCTTGATACAGCCAATGAACATATGGCAAAAAGATTACGTCGTCATAAACGCAGAATTACTAGCCACAAAGGCAAAAGCAGTGTTAATGAATTTGCTAGCTTGTCAGTTGTTTCTTTGCTTGATCAAAGCGAAGCCGCTCAAGAGGCAGAAGTTGCTGAAGATGCTCCAATCACTATTGCTGAGCTCGAGTCAGAAATTCCTGTTTGTAGCGTAAGTGATGCTATTATGCGCATGGATTTAGCAGATTTAAACGCTATGATGTTCCGTAATAGTGCTCATGGTGGCTTAAACATGGTTTACCGTCGCAATGATGGAAATGTTGGTTGGGTTGATCCTAAAGACAAAAAATAAGCCTTGTTTCATAGGTTAAACAAAAAAGAAGGTACAAAAAATGGAAATTTCCGACCTTATGGGTGTTAATTGCGTTTACGCTAACTTAAAAGTGAATAGCAAAAAGCAAGTTCTACAAGAACTCGCTCGTCTTGCTTCAGAAACAGTTGGTGTTGAAGAAAGAGGCATCTTTGATGTTCTTTTGGAAAGAGAACGCTTGGGAACAACTGGTGTAGGAAGTGGCGTTGCTATTCCTCACGGAAAGCTTTCAGAGCTCAATCGTCTTTATGGCTTTTTTGCTAAGTTAAGCGAACCAGTGAACTTTGAATCTATTGACGAACGTCCTGTAGATTTAGTTTATCTCATTTTAGCACCAGAAGATGCTGGGGCAGATCACCTTAAAGCTCTTGCAAAAGTTTCTAGAGTTTTGAGAGATGAAAAAATTTGCTCAAAAATTCGTGGCTCTGATAACGCAGAAGCAATCTACTCTCTTTTTGCTAATGGAGCAGAAGATTCAGCTGCTTAAGTAAGAGAAGCTAATGATTAAGAAAAAAGCCCTCATTAATAGAGGGCTTTTTTTATATTTGTTATCTGTTAGTAGAAAATATTTGTATCAGTTTATAAATAATATTCTTTTTAAATTCTAGTGAGCATCAAGAGGCTCAAGTTCATTTTGTTTAATCATTGCAAAAGCAAGTTCGCGATTCTCGGCAACTGCTACTCTAGCTCCTTCGCCAGAATAAATGCCCCAAACAATTTTATCGCCATTTTTATCTTGTTTTACATATGCAACTTCTGACGAGCCAATTGAGCTAAACTCGGCTCTCATCTTATTAACATCGTTACGATATTCTGTCGCTTTAGCATAAAAACACGCCATGGCAATCCTTTCTTGATAGCTTAAAATCTCTACCATCATCATATAATTTAAATGGTTGTAACTTTATTAATTACCAGAGTTAATTTTAATATGTTTTACTTTTACTTCTGGTTCAAGACGCTCTAAATCTATATTTAATAGCCCGTTTTCAGTATTTGCAGATATAACTTTTATGTTTTCTGCTATTACAAAGCTCTTTTTGAACTGTCTTGTTGCAATCCCTTTGTGAAGGTAGATTCTTTCTTCGGGCTGGTCTGGTTTGAGGCCACATATAATTAGCTGGTTATCTTCTTGGGTTATAGATAAATCTTTTTCAGTAAAGCCCGCGACAGCAATGGTTATGCGCAGGTGGTTTTCATCAAGTTGCTCAATATTATAAGGAGGGTACGAATCGCCACTGTTTTTGCCTGCTCGCTCTAGCATATTTTCAAAATGCTCAAATCCTAAAAATAGAGGATTATTAAAAGGAGACATTCCAGCCATCTGTACCACCTTGTTGTTATTTATACTGACTTTAAACGTTAGTTCTTGTATCTTAATTTAGTTATTATTTGGTTTAATCGCAATAGACGGCTTAATAAAATATGTTTAAATGGTTTTTAAGTAGCTTAAATAAAAAGTTGGTATTATCAATTGTTGTAGGTTTTTTTATGACCTCGGTTTTGTTTATGACCATTTTTACAACTCTTTATACATCTCAGTTGAGTAAAGAGCGTAATTTAGAAAAAGAAAAAATCACATATATTTCTAGGCTCAATTTGGACAATAAAAAGTTACGCCAACAAATACAAGAGCTGATAAATCTGGTGGTTCCCAATGATGAGTCACAGAAGAAAGAAATAAATAAAAAAGTTGCTAAACTTCCTAAAACAGAAACTTTTTTTGTGGAGACGTCAGGTTTTGAACTGCGTTATAAGGCCTTAACTGCAGCAACCAGACTTGTTGCTATTGGTGGCGTGGTTGTAATCTTGGTTGTGTTGGGCTTGTGGTGGCTCGTAAATAAATTTGTTGTAGCGCCCGTGCAAAACCTAGTGGAGGCTAGTGATGAGTTGGCAGAAGGTAACTTAAGTGCTCGTGTACATATAAGAAACCGTTATTCAAGGTATCACGATGAGTTGGGTAAACTTGCCCTAGCCTTTAATAGGATGGCAGAGAGTTTGCAGAATTCTATGATTGAGATTCAACGTAAAGAATCTTTTCAGCAGTCTCTTATTGATGCTATTCCAGATGCTATAAGAGTTATTGACGATGAATATAATATAATCAGTGCCAACGCAGCTTATAAACAACATATAGGTATAGATAAGCTTGAGCCAACTACGAAGTGCTATAAGTCGAGCCATAAAAACTCAGAGCCATGTCCATCTGCCGTAGTTACCTGCCCAATAAGAGAAATCCGCAAAAATGCTAAATCTATAAAATGTATTCAGAAGTTTACTTCTAGTGAGGGTAGGGAGACCTATGTTGAAGTTAGTGCTGCTCCAATTGTGCAAGAAGAAGATTCTAACCCACTAATAGTGGAATCAATCAGAGATTTAACGCATGATATTAATTTTTCTCATCAGCAAAAGCTTTCGTCGGTTGGTTTGCTGGCAACTTCTGTGGCGCATGAGATGCGCAATCCTCTTGGTTCTATTAGGCTAATTATAGAAGGTTTGGTTGATAAAATAGATAGAAATTCATTTAATGAAGATGAGATAAAAAAATATTTGGTTATGGTTAATGACCAATTGGCTTCTTGTATAGATGTA
>QKFK01000100.1 GCA_003252195.1 Rhodospirillales bacterium | reverse complement strand
GCTGGTAGTATAAAAATCACAGGACCTGTAACAATTAACAACACTGCTGGAAGCTATGGTTTCCCAGCATTGTCTGTAACTAGTGGCAAAACAGCTGCAGTTAGTGACAACTTAACAATAACTGGAGGCATATTAGATGTTGCAGGAACTTTCAACCTTGCTTCTGGTAAAACAGTTAGACTAAGTGGAACAAAGGGTGAGATATATATAACTGGTGACTTTGGAGCAGCGGGTAACATCATAATTGAAGATGCTGAATACGGCATTGAAATTGGAACAGGCGGTATTTTAGCGTTAAATGGTTCTGGGAGCTCAATCACCGCATCAAAAACGCCTTTCTTCATCACAGGTGGAGAATTAGATGTGTACGCATCAACAAGTGTAACCATCACAGGAAGCCCCAAATATGTATTTTATTTCGGAACCGCCTATGACGGCACAGCTATCGTATCATCTACACTTACTGCAAATGGAACCACGGTACCAACAGGAGAGTATGGAACTAACTACTCTATGTAACATACAAAAAGAGCTAGCACCAATGTAGCTAGCTCTTTATTTTAACTAAAGAAAACAAAAACTAATCTTGAACCAACATTCTTATTTCCTTTTTGATATATTTAGAATAATCACATTTATCACCAGCGATTGGTTTACCAGAGATTATAAGCAAATTTGAGCTGACAGAGTTATCTCTTACATCTAGATCATTATTATCGGCAATTGCGTTACAAATACCACTTTGATAAACCAATCCACCCTTCTCAAAATCGAACTTCTTAGCATTATCAATATATTTTAATTTTGAATAATAAAACTTATCTCTAGTGTAATACATAACCACAAAATCATCATCAATGCTTGCAACATCAAATGATACAAGTTTATCGTTTATGTTAGAACTAACCTCATTAGCAAGAGCCACTTCCACACCATTAACCAATTCTGAATTTAACAACAAATGAGGCTCATAGTCTGAAGAATCTACAAAGAAAGAATACACACTATTATTATATATTTGATTCTTAGGAGCTATATTTTCGTGAGGATAGTCAATCTTCATATTATTACTAGCATCTTTAATATCTGAAATAAAAACGCCCAAATTATTACTTTTATCGCAAACCATTTTAATCATATGAGGCTTACCCGACTGAGTATAACTTGATGGTTTAAACTGAACCGTTTTCCCAGGCACACCATTAACCGCATAACTAAAATCATAAGTTATATTATTATCAGACTTACCAACATAGATGTTATATTTCTTATCCTTACAAATAGGCATAGCAGAAAATGGTAGTTCTATTCCTTTTTTTGGCATTAGCTCATCTATTTGAGGGTAAACTTGATAATCTTGAGACATTGCCTCAAATGGAAACAATAGCAACAATATTGATAGAATATATTTCAGCATAAGCTCTTATTTCTTTTCTAACTTATCAAGAACATTACCAGCAGCTTCTTCGCTAATAGTTTTTCTATCTTTTAACGGCTTCCAAGCCCCAGCTTTTTTCTGTGCTGTAATAATTTCTTCAAGCTTCATTGAGCTAGAAAGTTTATCTCTTAACTCTCTTGCTTCGGTATCTCCTCTGGTTGCCGCCAAGTTAAGCCACATATGCCCTTTAATTTTATCTTGTTGCACATATGCTCCAACTGCATATAACCTACCGACTTCCACCATAGCTTTTACGTTTTCTTGCTCAGCGGCTTGTTCATACCAATACAAAGCACTTGAAAAGTTTTGAGGCACACCTCTACCATCCATATACATATGCCCAAGATTAAATTGAGCATCAACCAATCCTGCCTTTGCAGCTTTACCATAATATTCAACAGCTTTAAACTCGTCGACTTCGCCATTCATGCCTTTTTCATATACAAAGCCAAGATTATTTTGAGCCACAGGATTGTTAGAGGCAGCAGCTAAAGTAAACCACTTAACAGCTTCTGGAATGCTTTTAACAGCGCCTGTTCCGTTAAAATATATAAAACCAAGGTTAACTTGAGCATCTGGATTGCCAGCACTTGCTGCCTTTAAAAACCATGTAATAGCTTTATCAACATTTTTTTCGCCACCAGTGCCATTAAAATACATAGAACCAAGATTATTTTGGGCTATGGCGTTGCCCTTATCCGAAGCTGACAAAAACCATTTAACAGCTTCTTCAGTATTTTGCTCAACACCGTCTCCATAAAGATACATCAAACCTAATTGTGTCTGCGCATTACTATCACCAGCCAGAGCCACTTCCCTAAGTTTATTTAGATCTGTTAGGCTCAGCTCTTCTGCATTTATTGACTGAGACAATAAAAACAAACAGGCAAATAATGACAAAAACAAAGATTTATACATAAATCACTCCTATATCTTAATTTATAGCTTATGCTTTACAGTTGCTGAAACACTATATTTTGCACGAGGATTAAGAATTAATGTTCCTGTATTTTTATCCCCATTAGCATAAGCATTAAAAGCATCTGTACGGTTAGTTACAGGCTCTACACATACAAAATTTTCTCCCTTAGGGCAGAACACTACCGCAAATTTATAATCACTGTCAGCGTTTATTGTAACAGATGAATTTGTATCTGGCCAAACAACTTCTGCATCACCAGCAAACGCTGAAAAAGTTGTATCCATTGGATTTTCTTCAACTAGCAAACCCTTACTGATGTCAGTATCGGCTGGTATGTTCACTTCCTCAGTTGGAAGAACATCTGCATCTGTTAGCCACATTTTTTTAGCATTTACTTTTACAATAGTTTTGTCATTGCGATGGAAAAAGAAATGATGACCAAGACCAAAAGGCATTGCGCAATCACACAAACTCTCCACCTCAAAATCGGCTTTCAATTCACCATTATCTAAAAGCTCAAACGTCTCTTTTATCTTATATTCATAAGGCCATTCATCAGGCTGATGATGATATTCTAACGCAATTAAACTATCTGTTTTTTCAACAACTTCCCACTCTTTCAAATACGCATGACCATGAATAGGATGACCAACGCCATTCATATTAAGAGCTAGTTTTACCTTCTTGCCATCAAACTCAAATTCACCATTTTTAACTCGGTTTGAATATGGCATTAATGGCCAGCTAGAAGCGGCTAATACATTATTATTTTTAATATCTTCTAATGATGTTTCGCGCATAATTTTGCTTTTAACACCATCTTTAATAAAGTTATACGCAACAATAGCCCCGCCCATTTTTGGACAGAGTTTTAATTCATAATTATTTTTATTTATTGAAACGATATCTGACATGAAACAGCCCTATGTAAAATTTATAATAAAACATAGTAACTATTTATAATATAATCAGCAATATAATTATCTG
>QKFK01000263.1 GCA_003252195.1 Rhodospirillales bacterium | reverse complement strand
ATTAGAAACGCTTTGGAGAATGATAATTTAGCTGGTTTTGCTAAAGAATTTTATGCTGACCAAGCAAGAGGCGATATAGAGCCAATATAATATGTCAATAGAGATGCAAATCAGAGCAAAGGCAAAAGAGCTAGGGTTTTCTCTGGTTGGTTTTGTCACGCCTGATGAAAATCCAGATAGATTGGTAAAGCTCAAAGAATATATTGCCAAAGGCTCTTATGGTGATATGGAATGGATGGCAAAAGAGCCAGAAAAAAGAGCTAACCCTAAAATTTTATGGGATGAGGTTAAAAGCATAATTTGTCTTGGTATGAATTATTATCAAGAAAATGATGGCTTTTCAGAAGATGCCAACACTGAAGGATATATCTCTGGTTATGCAAGAGGTTTAGATTACCATGATTTTATTATGGGTAGATTAAAAGAATTTTGCTCATGGTTAGAAACTAAATTAAATGCTCAAGCCAAAAGATATTGTGATACGGCCCCTGTTATGGAAAAACCTTTGGGGCATCAAGCAGGGCTTGGTTGGCAGGGGAAGCACTCTATTTTAATCTCCCGTGAGATTGGTAATAACTTCTTTTTATCTGAGATTTTTACCGATTTAGAATTAACCCCAACTAACTATGAACACCCCAATCATTGTGGTAAATGCCACAAATGTGTGGATGCTTGCCCGACTAAGGCGATTACGGGTAATTATAAGATTGATGCTTCAAAATGTATCTCATATTTAACTATCGAGAACAAAGGCTCAATCCCTGTTGAATATCGTGAGGCGGTGGGTAATAGGGTTTATGGTTGTGATTCATGTTTAATGGTTTGTCCATGGAACAAATTTGCCACCCCTAGTGATGAAGAAGCCTTTAAGATTAGAGAAGCTTATAAACATATAAAGCTAGCAGATTTGCTCCAGCTTAATGATGAAGAGTTTAGAAAATTATTTGCTCATAATCCTATTAAAAGAATTAAAAGACATCGGTTCTTACGCAATGTTTGCGTAGCCGCTGGTAATTCTGGCGATAAAAGCCTAATCCCTTATTTGCAAGCCCTTATAGAAGAAGGTAATGAGCTAATCTCAGAACATGCCTCTTGGGCCATAGATAAGCTTAATTCATAATACAGACTTTAGATAATTGCATAAAAAAGGGGCTGTTATAAACAACCCCATGAATACAATATATAATTGGCTACATTCTTTCCATCACAGCCATGAAGAAGCCATCAGACTGATGCAAATGCGGTAGCATCGCCATATATCTTTCATCTTCACATGGGTATGGAGTGTTTATAACTTCTTTCCAAAGTGACTTCATATTAACCAGCTTAAACTCAGGATATTTTCTTAAAAAAACTTCAATCTGTTTTTGATTTTCTTCTTCTAAGATTGAGCAGGTTGAATAGATTAATCTGCCCCCTGGTTTTACTAGTTGATATGCTTCTTCTAGAATATGCTGTTGCTTAATCACTGTCTTTTCAAAGAAGCCTTCATCATTTTTAAGTCTGGCATCAGGGCTTCGCCTCCACGTGCCTGTTCCTGTGCAAGGAACATCTAGCAACACTCTATCAAATAACAAACCGTGGCTTTGTCTCCATGATTTATTGGCCATTAATGTAACAATATTATTTAAGTGATTGCGATTAGCTCTTGGAGTGATTTTATTAAGACGGGGTAGGTTGTTATCTGACGCTACAATTTCACCATCTGTTCCAATGATTGAGGCAATAGCGATTGATTTGCCACCACCACCAGCGCAATAATCCATAATTGTGTGCTCTTTTTTACAATCAGCCAAAATAGCAATTAATTGTGAGCCTTCATCTTGGACTTCTATTAAGCCTTCTTTATAAGCTTTGCATGCGTTTAAATTAGCTCTTTTTTCGCTGCTTAAACATAGAGGGGAATATTTGCCAATGTTGGTTTGAATATCCTCATCTTTTAATTTCTTTTGAGCTTCTTCTATGTTTATCAAATGAGGGTTAATTCTAAAGCATAATTCGGCTTCTTGATTTAATGCATTTAACAATAAATCATAGTCACTATATTGGTTTTTTATCTTATTAAATAACCACTCAGGACATTCATACAAAACATGCTCAGGAAAAGATATGTCAGAGCTAGCTGTAATTTTTAGGTTAATTTCTGCCTCACTCATTTCTGTAGGGCAATATTGCTCGCCGCTAAACGCAGATATCAGTTCTTCATCAGTTATTGTGTCGTCAAATTTTGCAAAATAGGTAATCGCTCTAAGTCTAGAGCTCTTAGTTAATTTGCAAGAGCTAATTATGTAATCAATTTTTGCCTGATTACGGATTATTCCCCAAATGCTTGAAGAGATATATCTGCGGTCTTTTGAGCCAATATAACGTTTGTCACGAAAGAAAGCAGTAACCGTTTTATCATATGGGTTACTGTCTTTCGTGACTTCGTTTAATAAGTCAATCACAGTTTGTATGCGTGCGCCTAATCTCATCTGTGTGGCTGATAGTTAGGGGCTTCTTTTGTGATATCTACGTCATGAACGTGGCTCTCACGCAAGCCAGAATTTGTAATTCTGCGGAATTTTGTTTTTGTATGCATTTCAGCAACATCTGCGCAACCCGTATAACCCATAGATGCTTTTAAGCCACCTATTAATTGGTGAATGATATTGTGAACAGAGCCTTTATATGCAACTCTTCCTTCAATACCTTCTGGAACTAATTTAAGGCTATCTTTAACATCATCTTGGAAATATCTATCGGCTGAACCTTTTGCCATCGCTCCAAGAGAACCCATGCCACGATATGATTTGTATGAACGTCCTTGGTACAAGAATATTTCACCTGGTGCTTCATCTGTTCCTGCTAGCATTGAGCCAACCATAACAGTGTTAGCGCCAGCTGCAATTGCTTTTGATAAATCGCCAGATGTTTTAATACCGCCATCTGCAATTAATGGAATGCCAGTGTAACGAATAGCTTGTGAAATTTCATAAATAGCTGAGAATTGAGGAACGCCAACACCTGCTACAATACGTGTAGTACAAATAGAACCAGGGCCGATACCAACCTTAACAGCGTCTGCACCAGCATCAATTAAAGCTTTTGCCGCCTCTGGAGTTGCAATATTACCTGCAATTAATTGTATATTTGGGTAAGCTTTTTTGATTTCAGCAACTGTATCGATAACTCCTCTTGAGTGACCGTGAGCAGTATCAACAACAATAACGTCACACTCAGCTTCAATAAGTTTTTCTGCTCTTGATATTCCTTTAGTTCCAACAGATGTTGCGGCAGCCACAATTAGACGTCCTTTTTCATCTTTTGAAGCATCTGGGAACAATGATGCGCGATTGATATCTTTAAC
>QKFK01000180.1 GCA_003252195.1 Rhodospirillales bacterium | reverse complement strand
TATATCAATCCATTTTACTCACACAGATGAATTAACCCCAGAAACAAAAGAAGCATGCAGAATGTTATCTGATGCTGGTATTCCTCTTGGTTCTCAAACTGTGCTTTTAAAAGGTATTAATGATAATGTTGATACAATGCGCAAGTTGATGATGGGGTTGTTGTCATTTAGAGTTCGTCCTTACTATTTATATCAGTGTGACCCGATTAAAGGTTCAAAGCACTTTAGAACATCAGTTCAAAAAGGCTTAGATATCATCAAAGGTTTAAGAGGTTTTATCTCAGGTTATGCTATTCCTCATTATGTTATTGATGCACCTGGTGGTGGCGGTAAGACCCCGCTCTTGCCAGATTATGCTCAAGGGCATGAGGGTTCAGATCTTATTCTTAAGAATTATGCGGGTAAGACCTATAAATATCCTGATATGATAGGGGAATAGATAATGAAAATAGGCGTTACTTATGATCTCAAGAGCTATTATCTTGGGAAAGGCTTTTCTGCGGAAGAAGTAGCTGAATTTGACTGTGAAGAAACTATAGATGCGATTGCTGATGTGATTGTTCAGATGGGTTTTGAGGTAGATAGAATTGGCTGCCTTGAGCAATTAATGCAAAGGTTGTTAAACGGTGATAGATGGGATTTAGTATTCAATATCGCAGAAGGTTTGTATGGTGTTGGGCGTGAGGCTCAAGTGCCAGCATTGTTAGATGCGTATAAAATTCCTCATACATTTTCTTCAACTGAGCTTTTAGCATTAGCCCTTGATAAGGGAATGACAAATGCTGTGGTTAAGTCTTTAGGGGTTAGAGTGTCTGATTTCTGTGTGGTAAGAAAACCAGAAGATATAGACAATGTAAAAATTGAATATCCATTGTTTGCAAAGCCTGTTGCTGAGGGAACAAGCAAGGGGATTAGTGCACGTTCTTTGATTAAGAATAAAACTGAACTTAAAGAAGTTTGCATAGAACTACTTAATAAATTTAATCAACCTGTTTTGGTAGAAGAATATTTGCCAGGTAGAGAATTTACGGTTGGTTTGCTAGGATATGGCGAGAATACCAGAGCTATTGGGGTTATGGAGGTGTTGTTGGAAAATGACGCTGATATGGCTGGATATACCTATGATAATAAGCAATTATATGAAGGTAGAGTTAAATATGCTTTAGCTAATGAACCTGAAGTTGCTGAGCTTGCAATTAAAGCATGGAAGGCTCTTAATTGTCTTGATGCGGGTAGGGTTGATATAAGAATAAATGCTCAAGGAAAACCAACCTTTATGGAGGTTAATCCACTAGCTGGTTTGAATCCAACTTATTCAGATATTTGTATCATGTCAAAAATGGCTGGAGTTAGTCATTTTGAGTTGATTTCTTCAATAATTAAGTCAGCGATGGAAAGAAACAACTTATAATGAAAGTGATAGTCCTTAGAGACGATGTCTGTGGTGATGTATCAGCAGATGTTGCTGATACGCTGCTTCAGGCAAAGTCGGTAGCCGAAGAGCTTAAAAAGAATGTTGGCTGGGAGGTGGAGGAACTTCCTTTTGGAGATGATATGGCAAAGAACATCTCTGGATTGAAGATGCTAAATCCTATTTTGGTGTTTAACCTAGTTGAATCATCTTGCTCTTATGGTCGTTTATCTACAATGGCAACAGAAGTGTTAAGCTGTCTTAAAATTACCTATACAGGTAATAGCTCATATGCTCATTTAATAAGTGCCGATAAAGCCTTAGCTAAGAAGCTTATGATTGAAAATAATATTCCAACCCCTCAAGGATTTACGGCGCATGAAGTGAGTACTCTAGAAGATAAGTTTTTAGGGGCAACATATATAATTAAAGCACGCTCTGAGCATGCTTCAATCGGCATTGATAAAGATAGCGTTTTTAGCCCCATTAGCATTGCTCAAATGCAAGATAAAATAAAACTATATGAAGCTAAAATGAATGGTGACTGTATTGTTGAACAATTTGTCGATGGTAAAGAATATAATGTGGCTATTTTAGCAGGCGAGGTTCTGCCACCTGCAGAGATGTGTTTTGATGATAGTTATAGTGGATATAAGGTTCTAACATATGAGGCAAAATGGAGCGAGGATAGCTCTGATTATTGCTTGAGTAAGCGATCTTTTGATATTGAAAAAGATGTTTCAGATAGGTTGTCAGAAATTGCTCTTAAATGCTGGAATAAACTAAAATTAAAAGGATATGCAAGGGTTGATTTTAGGGCAGATAGTGAAGGTAATTTATATGTTATAGATATAAATACTAACCCGTGTATTTCTCCAGATGCTGGGTTTGCTGCAATGGCAGATAAGGCAGGAATTAGTTATAATCAGCTTATTAAAAGGATAGCAGAAGATGCTTTTGTTTCGTAATAAGGTTAAAGATACTGATGCAGAGGCAGTAAGAAATATTGTTGCTTCAACAGGTTTTTTTGAGACAGCTCCAGATGAAATTGATGTGGCTGTAGAGCTTGTTGAAGAAGCATTAGTTAAAGGCTGCGATGAAAGTGGGTATCATTTTATCTTTGCTGAAGATGCTGCTGGTAGAGTTGTTTCTTACACGTGTTTTGGACCTATACCATGTACGGTTAGTTCATATGACTTATATTGGATAGCAACACACAATGATTGCCGTGGTAAAGGCTTTGGTGCGCATGTTATGGCCAAAACTATAGAGGCCGTTAAAAATATGGGGGGGAGCAAGCTCGTTCTTAATACCTCTGGTCAAGATATGTATAAACCCACACAAGGGTTCTATCATAAATGTGGATTTGAGCTAGAAGCAATATTAAAAAACTATTATGCCAAAGGCGATGATTGCCTAATTTTCTCTATGGATATTTAGCCAGCGTATTATTTAAATAAATGCATTTCCTTATAAGCATGCTACAATCTCACCTGGTTTTCAAAAAGAGGGTGTGAGGATTTTCTTTTAATATAAATTTTAATAAGTGTTTTGGCAGGTTCTTCTGAGCCTAGCTGTTGTTTAGGTTGTTTAAGTTTAAAATGTGAGGTTGATATGGTTGGTTTTGTAGTAGGATGTGTTTTAAGCTTTGTAATCGGTACTTTAGGTCTCTTTTTTAGTGCAAAGAATAAAAGGTCTTATTTCACTATTTGGGGAATTGTGTCAACTGTTTTGGTCGTTGTTAATTTGTGTTTGGTTCTATCAGAAAAGAATACGGTTGGAGCTATTCATGTATTTTATGCGGCTTATCCGCTGATGGTAATCTCATTTATGGGTATGTTTGCAGGAACAAAAGGAGTTAAAAAGTCTTTTATGGTATTTGTAGTAATAATCCCTGTGTTGATAGTGCTAAACAACGTAATTAGGCTTGGTATCATGAAGCAATATTGTAAAAAGCATGCTGTTAGTAAAATTTATAGAAATATTGAACTTCCTAGAAGGTATTTTCATGAAGCAACTCAA
>QKFK01000175.1 GCA_003252195.1 Rhodospirillales bacterium | reverse complement strand
TTAAAGGTAAAAAAAGACGGTGGTGATGTTGATGCTATTACAGCGGCAACAATCAGCTCACGTGCTGCATCAGATGCCTTGCAAAAAGCTTATGATGCTTATTTAGAATACACAGGCAAGGGCAAAACTAGTGGTGGTGATGAATAATGCAATAAACAATGCAGACACCGTTACATCTGCCACAGTTAAGAGTTACTAAGGGGAATATAGATGAGTAAATCAGTTGAAAATTTGACTAGAGGTATTTTTAAGGAAAACCCTATATTCGTTATGTTGCTTGGTATGTGTCCAACACTTGGTGTTACAACCTCTGCCATAAATGGTATGGGAATGGGGTTGGCAACATCTTTTGTGCTTATCTTATCAAATATAGCAATCTCAGCTATTAAAAATATTGTGCCAGATAAAGTGCGTATCCCATGTTTTATTGTGGTTATTGCTTCATTTGTGACAATCGTAGATTTGTCTATGGCAGCCTATTTACAGCCATTGCATGAAAAGCTTGGCTTGTTTATTCCGCTTATTGTGGTTAACTGCATTATCTTAGGTCGTGCAGAAGCATTTGCATGTAAAAATAACATGTTCCAATCAATGCTAGATGGTATTGGTATGGGCTTAGGCTTTACAATGTCTTTGACAATATTAGGTGGAGTTAGAGAAGTGCTTGGTAGTGGTGCTATATTTGGTTATCACTTAATTCCAGAACATGCACACACAATGCTTTTATTCGTTATGCCTCCAGGAGCATTTTTAGCATTGGGCTATTTGGTTGTTTTAGCTAACAAGATGAGAAAGGCTTAATATCATGGAATATTTTATGATTGTTGTTAGTGCGATTTTTGTAAATAACATTGTGTTAGCTCAGTTTTTAGGAATTTGCCCATTTTTAGGTGTTTCTAAAAAGATTACAACAGCCTCTGGTATGGGCTTTGCGGTTATGTTTGTTATAACCTTGGCAACTATTGTAACTCACTTGCTTTACACCAATCTTTTGGTGCCAATGCATATTGAATTTATGCAAACGGTATCATTTATTTTGGTAATTGCGGCATTAGTGCAAATGGTAGAGATTATATTAAAGAAAGTTGCTCCTCCATTGTATCAAGCATTGGGTATCTTCTTGCCACTTATTACCACAAACTGTGCGGTGCTTGGTGTGGCGATTATGGTTATTCAAAAAGATATGGATTTAATGCATTCTGTAGTGTTTGCTTTAGCAACTGCAACAGGCTTTTTAGTTGCGATTGTGCTATTTGCAGGGCTTAGAGAAAGAATTGCAATTGAGTCTATTCCAAAGTCAATGAAAGGCGTTCCTATATCATTAATCACTGCAGGCTTGTTATCACTTGCCTTTATGGGTTTTGCTGGTATTGGTAACTAACTTAAAGATTACACAAGATACGAAAGCGGGTATGTTGCCCGCTTTTTTATTGATAATTTTATAATATGGCTTATAAAAATATAAAAACTTATGGAGATATTTATGAAAGCTGAAACAAAACAATTAATATTACCATCATTCTTTATGGGGCTGGTTATTTTAACTTCAAACTACCTTGTGTCTAGACCAATTAATGATTGGCTTACATGGGGTGCTTTTTCATATCCATTATGTTTTTTAGTTACAGATTCTACTAACCGCATTTATGGGGTTAAAACAGCTCGTAAAGTTGTTTTCTTTGGCTTTATCTTTGGGGCGATATTATCTTTGCCTCATTCATTTAGAATTGGCACAGCATCAATATCAGCTTATTTAATTTCACAGCTTTTAGATATCACCATTTTTGACAAGCTTCGCCAAGCTAAATGGTGGAAGGCTCCATCATTTTCTAGCTGCTTAAGCTCAATTGTTGATACTTTCTTGTTCTTCTCTATCGCATTTGTAGGTACTGGCATGCCATGGATAACATGGGCTATTGGGGATTATGGTGCAAAAATCTTTATGGTTGTGGTGTTGCTATATCCATTTAGATTGATGATTTTAAAAGATAAATTATACGGAGCAAATTGTGCTAGCTAAAGAAGAAATAATAAATTGGCTCAAATGTGAAGACGAAGCCGAGCTTGCAAAATTATATGATAGAGCTGATAAAATCCGCAAAGAAAATGTTGGCGATGAAGTTCACTTGCGTGGGCTAATAGAAATCTCAAACTATTGTGCAAGGTTATGTGCTTATTGCGGGATTAGAGCCGAGAATAAAGTAACTCGCTATCGCATGAGCAAAGAAGAAATTGTTGAATCTGCCCTAATGGCTAAAAAGTTTGGCTATGGCACAGTGGTATTGCAAGCAGGTGAAGATTATCATTTTACCGCTGATTATATAGCAGATATTATAAAAGAGATTAAAGTCCAAACTGGTATGGCGATTACATTGTCATTAGGTGAAAAATCTTATAAAGAGCTAAAACAATGGAAAGAAGCTGGGGCTAATCGCTATCTTATTCGTTTTGAAACCTCTAACCCAGAATTGTTTAAGAAAATCCACCCACCATTAAAAGAGGGTATGGTTTGTGATAGGTTTGAGGTGCTAAAGTCACTTCGTGAGCTAGGATATGAGGTTGGTAGTGGTGCTTTAATTGGTATCCCAGGGCAGTCTTATGATGATTTGGCAAATGATATCTTAAAGTTCAAAGAAATTGATTTAGATATGATAGGGGTTGGTCCATTTATTCCGCACCCAGACACACCACTTGGCAAAAATCCAGAATATCGCACAGATGGCGAACAAGTGCCAAGCAATGTTGATATGGCGTTTAAGGTGGTTGCTTTAACTAGGATTATGTGCCCTAAGGCAAATATCCCTAGCACCACAGCGGTTAGCACCTTAGGTGGCGCCAAAGGCAGAGCAGGTGGCTTAGCAAAAGGTGGTAATGTGATTATGCCTAATATGACCCCTGTAAAATATCGTAAATTATATGAGATATACCCATCAAAGGCTGGCTCATTACACGATGCTCAAAAAAGCCACGATGATGTGATTGAAACATTAACATCAATTGGCAGATTCCCAAGCACAGGCTTAGGTAATTCTAAAAACTACGAAAGCCGAAAATAATATTTATCGTAGATGTTATACGCCAGTTGATAGATTGTATGCAGATGTGTTTTATGGTTTGCTTATAGCAATGGCTGGTAAAGCCAATTGCTCATGTCTGACACACATGCTTTTCTATTGTTGCAAGTATATGTTGGTTGTGCAATTGATGTGATGTTAGTAACATATACGTTCTGTATTCGCAAGATCTTCCCTATTGTTTTTTGCGACTAATCTCTAAAACATGCCTAATGTGTTGAGCATAACAAGCAAGATTAAAATAGGGCTGACATATTTTAATAACACATACATTGCTAAGCATATTCTACGGTTTTTTAACTTACCATTATTTGAAACATAGCGATAAATTCGCTCTTTTTTTAAAATAACAGCGCAGAATATACAAGTTAAAATCCCCCCGATTGGCATGAATATATTTGAGGTGATATAGTCATAAAAGTCAAAACAAGTCATGTCAAATAAGGTAAAGCCTTTTAAGCTACTGTTTGATAATGCTGCGGTTGCTCCAAATACGATTAAGGTTGATGCT
>QKFK01000131.1 GCA_003252195.1 Rhodospirillales bacterium | reverse complement strand
ATTTCAAAATGGCAATGATAACATTACGCAAGAACAAGTTAATGCAGCGCAAGAACTTGCAAGGGTTGCAGAAACTGAATTTTTAAAAGCTGGTGGAGCAATTCCCGAAAGCATAGCTAATGGAATTAATGCTAAATCAAGCATCATAAGTGAGCAAACAGGGAAAATAAAAAGCGATTTAATAAACTGGGCTAACGGAACTAAGACCGAAATAGATTTGTCTTTTAATGGCTTTATTTCGGGGTTGACTTCTAAATTTGGCGATTTAAAACAAACTTTTTCAAGTGCTTCAGAGGCATTGTTAGCAGGCAATGGGCCTATTAATTATAACAATTCATCTTCAACAAACAGCACAATAGTAAATAATAATTTTTATTCACCAAAGCCATTGACTCCTTATGAAACCGCAAGACTAAATAAAAACGCAACAAATGTTGCTTTAATGGGGGTTAGATAGTGGCAGATGTAACATACAATGGTGTTAATCTTAACGATACCACAGGATTATTCATCACTAGCTTAACTGGACTATCTCCTATTAATACTATTAACACTAGCTCAATTGCGGGATATGACGGTGCCACATATATTTCTGAACAAATGCAAATGCGAAATATAACGGTGACGTTATTATTGAAAAGTGTTGAGGATAAACAATTGGTTTATGACACTTTCAAGATTAAGAAAACAGGCATATTTCAATATGACGACAAGAAAATTGAATGTAAGGTTGAAAGTATTGACATTCCAACTTATCAGAAGCCAATACAAGCGTTTGTCTCCCTCCTTTGCCCTCAACCATATTTCACAGCAATAGAGCCGAACACGAAACTAATGTCAGCAGTTGCTCCCTTGTTTAGATTTCCTTTTCATTTTAATGGTGCTTTTAAATTCTCCGAACGCATGGCAAGTGTTATCGAAAACTTTGTAAACGACAGTAGCGTTGAGGTTTATCCAATTATTGAGTTTGTGGCAAAAACAAGCCTTGAAAATCCGTCAATCATGAATATTAACACCTATGAAAAAGCTAAGGTAAATATATCAATGAACGCAGGTGACAAGGTTATTATTGACACTAGGAAAGGCTATAAAAATATAACGCTTATCCGCAATGGTGTTGAAAGCGATATATTTAACTTAAAAGCTGATGATTTTCGGTTTTTTAAACTTTATGTCGGTGATAATTATTTAAAATATGATGCTGATGTAAATCCTGGAGGCTTGCAAACAACGATAAAATGGGAAAGCCTATATGGAGGTGTTTAAGTGGATATTACAATTTATGATAAAAACCTCACTCCTTTAGGCATTGTTGACGTGTACGAGAGTTTAATATGGACACGCAGATATTTCCAAAATGGTAGCTTTGAGCTTGTTGCTCCTGCAAATGCAAGTAATCTCAAATTACTTAAAAAACGTAATATACTGGAGATTGAAAACGAGGACGAAGTCGCATACATTGACACTATTAACATTACGCAAGACGAGGAAAAAGGCACAATTATTAAGGCTGTAGGTGCTTTTTATAGCGGGAAGCTTAGTCGAAAAGTTATTTTAAATCCAGCGACCAACTTAAAAGATTTAATTGAAAACAACTTGCGAGGGCTACCAATTGTTATACAAACAATTGATTATATCCGTACAAATAGCGGTGATTATATCCTCACAAATTCGGGTGAAAAAATTGAAACCAATATAATGGAGGCTTAAAATGTCAAAGATAAGAGAATTAACGCAAGAAACAGCACTAACGGACAGCAATTTGATAATCACACAAGCTGATGATGAAATTAGCGACACAAAGAAAACTCCGTTGTCGCTTTTAAAAACGTTTCTAAGCAATGTGTTTTTATCAAAAACTGACACATATAGCACATTATCCACAACAAATAAAACAATTATAGGCGCAATAAACGAAAATTTTACCTATGTCAGTAATGGGAAATCATTAATCGCAAGTGCTATTACTGACAAGGGAGTGAGTACGCTTGCAACAGATACTTTTGCAACAATGGCAAGTAATATTGGAAGTATTACAACAGGATATCCAATAGGCTATCCAATAGGCACAAACGGACTTATAACAGGTGATGTAGTTATTCCAGATAGCGTTACAAGTTTGGGAGATTATGCTTTTTATTATCAACCCGTAATAAGCGTAAGCGGCGGTAATAATGCTACTACTTTAGGAAGTTACTGTTTTCAAAATACAACAGCATTAATTACAGCGTCATTACCTAATGCTACTACTTTAGGAGATTACTGTTTTAATAATGCAACATCATTAACTACAATATCTTTACCTAATGTTACTACTTTAGGAGTTTACTGTTTTCAAAATGCAACATCATTAACTACAGCGTCATTACCTAATGCTACTACTTTAGGAAGTTACTGTTTTTATGGTGCAACATCATTAACTACAGCGTCATTACCTAATGCTACTACTTTAGGAAGTTACTGTTTTCAAAATGCAACATCATTAATTACAATTGATATATCGAAAGCAATTAGTATCGGTTATTATTTCTGTTATAATGCACCTTTAACAAATTTAACCGTTACGTCAACAGCAAATAGCATTACTTTGGTTGGCACAAGTGCTAATGTCAATAATTATTCAGCATGGAAACTTCCAGTTGCTGATATGGTTGCGTTTGGAACAGCTTTAAAAACAGCAACCACAACAACAGGTATTAAGTTTGGTGCAACATATTGGAACGCATTATCAGCAGCACAAAAAGCTATATTCACAAGTAAAAATTATACCATAACAGCAGTATAGGCGGTGAAAAATGTTAGCAGAAAATATAACATTTGATAATTCAGTAGTCGGCAAAAATCTAGGAGAAGTCATTGAGGCACTTGCAAGACGGGATAATTTTGGATATAAGGTTGTTTTGCAAAATGGCGAGTTAGTATTTAAAATCTATGAGGGTGTTGATAAAAGCATTGAACAGTCCGAAAATCCTAGAGTTATTTTTTCACAGGAATATGAAAATTTGTACTCTTGTGAGTATTTTAACTCTGATGTTGGCGCAATCAATACAGTTTATGCACGTTGCAAGTTGCCTGCAGGGATAGAGCCTTGCACTCCGCCGACTTATGATATTATCGCAGAGGGTGAACAGTTTGAAGCATATATCGAAGTTGACGCGGTGACTTATGACGTTACTCTTAACGATGAAACGAAAACGTATCTTAATTACAATGCGACACTTGCAAATATGGTTGCTGAAGCTGAAAAGTTACTTGTACCTATACAAGAAAATTTTGAGGGGAAAGTAGCATTTAAGAGCAATTACAAGACGGATTTTGATTTAGGTGACGTTGTGACGGTATTCAATGATGAATGGGATACTAAAACAAGCCAAAGAATTACAGAGGTTACGGAAGTTTATGATAACGTTGAAAATAGCGTTATTCCGACTTTTGGAAACCCTGCAAGAAC
>QKFK01000229.1 GCA_003252195.1 Rhodospirillales bacterium | reverse complement strand
TCAAGAATCACTTTCTGAATCTAAAAAATCTGACAAAAATCCGGAAGCAGAAGAAAAAACTGAGATAAAAAACACAGAAACAAAAGATGTTCAAAAACAAGAATCCGAAGATTCTTTTTCTGCTGATGAAAAATTTAGTGAGCCAGTAGAGGCCGCTACAGAAGAAGCTATTTCTGAGCACGAAGAACCACAGGTAGAAATACCCGCAAAGCCTATATTTGACCTAAGTGAAGATACAAAATATGCAAGCCAAATGAATGCAAAACCAAATTTATCTTCATTAGAAGAAAACCTTGAATGGATGAGAGAAGAAACTAACAAAGAAACCGGAGCTAAAAAGCTTTTCGACTTTAACTCTATGCCTAGTGGCGAACGCTCTTTTGAACCAAGGACAGAAGTTAAGCCTTCTACAGAAATGGAAGATGAGCAACCAGAAGAACAAAAAATAGAAAAAGCTTATTCAGGCATCTTTGGCAGACCTTCTTTTAACTTTGCAAAAAAACATCAGGAAAAAGAAGATGAAGAAGCCCGCAAAGAACCGTCAATAGCAGAAAAAAAACCAGCACAAGAAGATTCTGATGATGACAGAGGGCTTCCTTTTGCAAGTTGGCGCGATGACAATTATAGCTCAAAACGTTTCCCAAAAGACGGAATATAAAATGAAACGTGGCATGCTCAGGCTTTTATGTTTAGGGCTTATACTCTGCTCCAATGCAGGTTATGCTCAGGCAAAAAAAGTTAAATCCATTTCAATGTATGGAGAGCCTAAATACAGCCACAACTTTACTCATTTTGATTACGTCAACCCTAGTGCCCCAAAAGGTGGGGCTGTAAAATTTGCTGCTTATGGGTCTTTTGACTCCTTTAACCCTTTTATTATAAAAGGTAATTCTGCAGATGGCATTAGCATGAATTATGATTCACTCGCCACCGCAGCAGAAGACGAAACTTTATCTGAATATGGCTTAATAGCAGAATATTTTGAAGTCTCACCAGATAATTTATGGATAAAATTTTATATTAATCCTCAAGCTAAATTTAGTGATAACCATGATATTAATGCAGAAGATGTTGTTTTTTCGTTCAATATCTTAAAAGAAAAAGGCAACCCATTTTATAGAAGCTATTACGGCGGCGTGAAGAATGTTGAAGCAATAGACAACAAAACTGTTATATTTAACTTCAAAGATGCATCTAACCGTGAACTGCCTTTCATTTTGGGTCAAATGCCGATATTACCAAAGCATTATTGGCGAGACAAAGAGTTTGATAAAGTAAACCTAGATATTCCCGTTACCAGTGGGCCATATATTATTAAAGATTTTTCTGCTGGAAGATATATTACATATGAGCGCAACAAAGAATATTGGGCAAAGGATTTGCCAGTAAATAAAGGTCGATATAATTTTGACACTATTCGCTATGATTATTACATGGATTATCTTGCTACCATGCAGGCTTTTGCTGCAGGAGCAATAGATATTAGGGTAGAATCATCTGCTTCAAAATGGGCCACATCATATGATTTTCCTGCTGTTAAAGACGGTAAAGTAGTAAAAGGCATGTTTGAGAGGCACACTCCAAGTGGCATGCAAGGATTTGCTTACAACACTCGCAGACCTATTTTTAGTGACATAAATTTGCGCAAAGCATTGTTATATGTATTTGACTATGAGTGGGCTAATAAAAATTTATTTTATGGGCAATATAGTAGAACAACCAGCTATTTTGACAATTCTGAGCTTGCTTCAAAAGGCAAAATAAGCAAAGACGAATTAGAGTTATTAGCGCCGTTTAAATCATTATTACCTCAAGATATTTTTACATCTGAATATATCACACCTACATCTGATGGCTCTGGCGATAATCGTCCTAACTTGCGCAAAGCAGTCAAAATTTTAACATCTAATGGCTATAGTTTTAAAAATGGCGATATGGTTGATAAAAAAGGAACTCCTTTAGAATTTGAAATATTGTTAAACGCAACCGATGCGCCAACATTTGGAAGAGTTATCTTTCCTTTTATTAAAAACCTCAAAAAAATTGGAATTAAAGCACATATCCGTGCCGTTGATGCAAATATATACAAAAATCGCTTAGACGATTTTGATTATGACATGATGATAAAAGCTTGGGGGCAATCTTTATCCCCAGGTAATGAGCAATATGAGTTTTGGGGAAGTGAAGCTGCCAACAACATCGGCTCACAAAACTATGCGGGCATAAACAACCCTGCGATTGATGCTATAATCGGAAAGATTGTTAGCGCTAAAAATAAAGAAGAGTTAGTCACGGCAGTAAGAGCCTTAGATAGATGTCTATTGTTTGGTTATTATGTGTTGCCACATTGGTACCTTGCTTATGACAGAATTGCCTATTGGAATAAATTTGGCATACCAGAAGTTACTCCAATTATGGGAACAAGCTTTTCAACTTGGTGGTATAAGGGAGATATAAAATGAAACTATATATTGCCAAACGTTTAGCTTTAATTCCTGTAACATTATTTTGCATTATGCTAGTGAATTTTGCTTTTATTCAATTTGCACCAGGGGGACCAATTGAGCATATTTTAGCAAAATATCAGGGCATAAACACCAATGCTACATCTGGAATATCTGGCGGTTCAAGCATGGAGATGCATTCTACCAAGCCTCTAGCAACTGGTAATAATCTAAATAACAAATACAGAGGCGCGAAAGGCGTAGACCCAGAATTTATAAAATCATTAGAAAAGCAATTTGGTTTTGATAAACCAGCACATGAACGCTTTTTGATAATGCTAAAAAATTATATTTCTTTTGATTTTGGTAATAGCTTTTATAAAGATAAATCTGTTATTTCATTAATTATAGAACGCATGCCAATATCTATTTCCCTAGGTTTATGGAGTAGCCTTATTATATATTTAATATCTATTCCTTTAGGAATTAGAAAAGCCATAAAAGATGGTTCAAAATTCGATATAATATCATCTTGGGCAATTATTATCGGTTATGCAATTCCTGGTTTCTTATTCGCGGTATTATTAATCACCCTCTTTGCTGGCGGTTCTTATCTCAATATATTCCCACTACGCGGAATTGTATCAGACAATTGGGCTGAGTTAGGATTATTAGCTAAAGTTAAAGATTATTTCTGGCACATGTGCTTGCCGATTATAACTATGTCTATCGGGGGATTTGCATCTCTAACTATGCTAACCAAAAACTCTTTTCTAGAAGAGATAAACAAACAATATGTAACCACCGCAAAAGCAAAAGGCTTGGCTACTAAAGATATTTTATACAAACATGTATTTAGAAACGCCATGTTGATTGTAATATCAGGCTTCCCTGCAATGTTAGTTAGCCTATTATTTACAGGATCGGTATTAATTGAGGTAATATTCTCTCTTGATGGCATGGGGCTACTTGGTTATGAAGCCATTATGAACCGCGATTACCCTATTGTGTTTGCATCACTATATATATTTGGGCTTATTGGGCTAGTGTTAAATCTTATAAGCGATATAACTTATCATTTAATTGACCCTAGAATTGATTTTGAAAGGAGAGATTTTTAAATGAACTTTTCTCCAATAATTCAGCGTCGTTTTTATAACTTTAAGAAAAACCGTAGAGGTTATATTTCTGCGATAATATTTTTAACCCTATTTATACTATCTTTATTTGCAGAATTAATAGCTAATGACAAACCACTAATCGTAAAATATCAAGGGCAATATTACTTCCCCATCACAAAAGATTATTACGAGACTAAATTTGGCGGAGATTTCCCTGTTTATGCAGATTATAGAGACCCTTTAATAAAACAGAACATAGAAAAAGATGGCTTCATGTTATGGCCGTTAGTTAAATTCTCGTATGACACTATAAATTTTGACTTACAAACCCCAACCCCTGCGCCTCCATCTAAAGATAATTTATTAGGCACAGATGACCAAGGAAGAGACCTCCTTGCACGATTAATTTATGGTTTTAGATTATCGGTTATTTTTGGTTTATCTCTCACCTTTTTCTCCTCATTAATTGGGATTATCGCAGGCGCAATCCAAGGATATTTTGGTGGCAAAGTTGATATATTAATGCAGCGTTTTATTGAAATATGGGGAGGACTTCCTCAGTTATTTATATTAATTATTATATCATCTATCATTGAGCCTAGCTTTATGAGCCTTTTGGTAATATTGCTCATGTTCAGCTGGACATCTTTAGTAGGTGTAGTCAGAGCCGAGTTTTTTAAAACACGAAATATGGAATATGTAAAAGCAGCCAGAGCACTAGGTCTCAGTGACTTTACTATTATTTATAAGCATGTTCTACCCAATGCATTAACGGCTACATTTTCATATACGCCTTTTATATTATCTGGCTCAATTGTAGCCTTAGCCTCGCTCGACTTTTTAGGGTTAGGGCTTTCGGCAGATTACCCATCATTAGGTGATATTATTCGCCAAGGCAAAGACAACCTCAATGCACCGTGGCTTGGTTTATCTGCCTTTATCACATTAGGAAGTTTACTCTCTATGCTTGTCTTTATGGGAGAAGCTATTAGAGACGCTTTTGATCCACGTAAAAATTATGCTTAAAGGGAAGATATAATGCTCTTAGAAATAAAAGATTTATCCGTATATTTTCGCCAAGGCAACAATGATGTTAAAGCCGTAGAAAAAGCATGTGTATCGGTTGAAAGAGGCTCTTCTGTCGGTATTGTTGGAGAAAGTGGCTCTGGCAAATCCACCCTTGCTTTATCAATATTAGGGTTATTGCCATACCCCAAAGCGTACCACCCGAGCGGTTCTATTGCATATAACAGAGATGAAATTCTAAAGGCAGATGAAGCTTTTATGCGTTCTATTCGTGGCAACAAAATATCTATGATATTTCAAGAACCATTAACCTCCTTAAACCCGCTTCATTCTATTGGCAAGCAAATAGCTGAGGCTATTCAAATACACCAAAAAATGAGCAAAAAAGAAGTAACGGCTCGAGTAATAGAATTGCTATATATGGTTGGGCTTGAAGATTTGCGTTTTAGGTTAAGCGCTTTTCCTCATGAGCTATCTGGCGGGCAAAGACAAAGAGTTATGATTGCGATGGCTTTAGCTAACAACCCCGATATTCTTATTGCCGATGAACCAACCACAGCTTTAGATGTGACCGTACAGGCACAAATTCTGGGCTTGATTAAAAAACTCCAAAAAGAACTCGGCATGTCATTAATATTGATATCTCATGACCTTAATGTAATCAATAACATGACAGATACGACTATTGTTATGAAAGATGGAGTTATTGTTGAAACAGGCTTAACTGCTGATATATTTAAAAAACCTAAGCATGAATACACCAAACATTTGATGCAAAGTAATCTTCCACCGAAAGAAAAAGCAGATTTTTCTAAAACCAACTCAATTCTAGAAGCTAGCAATATAAAAGTATCTTTCCCCGTTAGTAAAAACTTTTGGGGCAATGTTACTAAAAGCTTTAATGCTGTTGATGATATTTCAATAAGCCTAAAAGAGGGACAAACACTAGGTATTGTTGGAGAAAGTGGCTCTGGTAAAACAACTCTTGGACTATCATTATGCAAATTACAACAAAGCATTGGCGAGATTGTTTTTAACAAGCACAACATATCTAACATGAGCGCCAAATCATTCCGCCCTTTACGTTCACAAATTCAAATTGTTTTTCAAGATCCTTTTAGCTCTCTTAGCCCGCGATTAACAATAGGCGAAATTATTGCAGAAGGACTAAAAGCTCAAAGCACCAAACCGTCTAAAGAAGAGCTTGAAGAAATGATTATTAATGCGCTAAAAGAAGTTGAGTTAAGCCCAGATATAATAAATCGCTATCCTCATGAATTTTCTGGTGGGCAAAGGCAACGCATATCTATTGCCAGAGCATTAGCGCTAAAACCTAAAGTCCTTATTTTAGATGAGCCAACTAGTGCGCTTGATGTTTCGGTGCAAGCACAGGTCATATCTCTATTAAACAAACTACAATCTAAACATAACATCTCATACATTTTTATTAGCCATGATTTAAAGACTGTAAGAGCAATGGCAGATGATATTATTGTTATGAAACAAGGAAAAATTGTTGAGCGTGGCAATTGTTCTGATATCTTTAACGCTCCAAAAGACGAATATACAAAAAAACTTTTAAAATCTTCTTTTGCGTTGGAAGAATTTTCTATATATTGATTATAGATGCTAAGAATTTAAGGTATAACATGACAACAGCTATTGAAAAAAACTTCAGCCACCCAGCAATTAACAACGTAGAAGTTGAGCTTTCCGTTGAGCTTGGAGCAACCACATTGCGCGTGAGCCAATTGCTAAAACTCGGCCGTGGTGCAGTAGTTGAGCTAGAACGTCACGTTGATGACCCTATTGAAGTATATGCCAATGACATTATGATTGCCAAAGCAAGTATTATCGTTACAGATAATGACCTAATTGGTGTTACTATCACCGACATCACTCAATCTTCTTAAAAATATCTCTTATAATAATATATTCTAGAGCTACATTGCTTGCAGAGTTATATGCGCAATAAAGATATTGGCACTTGCCAGATTTCAGCTAAGCCGTAGATACGCATATAAATATATTTTACTTATTTTCTTCTGACTTTGCATCTTCCATCATTGCCTGCATACAAAACTGAGTATAAGGCAAAGTTGTTTGCAAATTAATTGAAGTATCAACAAAAGCTCCGCTAAAGCTAGAAAAATCTTTAGAAAAGAATTTACGATCCCCACTAACAATAAATTCTTCTTGTTGAGGTAAAATCTGGAAACGCAAATTTTGTACTTTTTCAAGCTGAGTCCTATTTTCTAACTTGATATATAAATCTGAGCGTTCTTTTTTATCTATATATTGCTTTGTCAAACCGAATGCATACCAAAACATGCATGAATTATATTCCGGCATTATTTCTGGATATAATTCAGTAAGGTGAAAACCAGCCTCTTTAACTAAAGCATCTGCATAATATTTATCTTTGGTATATTGCTCCATATTGTGCAAAATAATTGCATCAAACCAAAGCTTCAAGTTACCTTTGTCATATCTTTTCTTATATATATTGTCAGACCATGCCGTTTTAATAAGGTCCTTATATTTTTCTTTTTTATCCAGATTAACAGATAGAGCCAACAACACCTCTTCTGGTATATTATACTCACCAGATTTTTGATATTCTTCATATTTGTGAGTAGCATAAAAATCTATAGCATCAAACCACTCTTTTCCGACGTTTTCAAAACTCTTATCGCCTGTTGTTTGTCTATATTCTTTCTCTGTTAAATATGCGAATACTGTTGCGACAACAGAGTTATCAACAATATCTCCCTCAACCTTAGTCGTAGATAGCTCTTTTTTAATAAACTCTCTTGAATTCGCTGTTTTCGCAATAAACGAAACTACTTTACCAAAGTCATAAGAAACGCTAGAAGCCTCAAATGCTTTTAACAAATTAGCTATAGAGTCTTTTAGATAAACATATTTTTCGAGGTTATTTTCTTGGGCAATATAAGAAAAATAGTTAGATAACACATAACCAGCATAAGATTGATAAACAACACTATCACTTCTACTAGGGCGCCCGTTCAAAAAATCATAGCCATAGGCAAAATATCCATTACTACGTTGATTATTAACAAAATATCCCGCAGTCATTTCCATCCTAGATTTTATATCATAATTCTTCTCTGGCCCCATTTTATTTAAACTAGGAGTCCTTAAAAAGGCTATAGCGCCAGCTATAAACGCTATCAAAAATATTATAGTAACAATATAAAATTTAGATGTCTTTTTACTCATCTTTTCCTCTGGACAATCATCATTTATCTGTAAAGGATAATATGTTTTGTGGAAATTTTCCAGAAATAGAATATTAAAAGTGTTTTTTTTTATTATTTTCTTTTGCTGACGGATATTTTTATTATAATCCAGCTAATAGTTATAACTTAAAAATGGTAAATAAGCTCGTGAGCAAAAAAGAAAAAGTTAAATTCGACGCTAAAACACGTCAATTAATATCAAGATTATGGAATGAATCAATCCGCCAATACCGCTGGGTAGTGGCTTTAACAATATATTTTATGGTATTAGCCGCTTCTGGAGAGGCTATGACAATAAAGATGTTACAACCGATTATTGATAAAATATTCGTTGAACAGCGCCATGACATGCTTGTCCCTATCTCAATTTTGATTCTCACTATCTTTTTAGTTAAATCTGTTGCCTCATATGGGCAAGATTGTTTGATTCAGCTTATCGGCTTACGCATAGTTTGCGATATGCAAAGGAAGTTCTTCAATCATCTATCTGTTATGGATCATAACTTTTTTCATAACAATCCGTCTGGTTCATTAGTATCTAGATTTACTGTTGATACTGTAATGATGAAAAATGCAGTATCTAGCTCTTTAACCAACTTGTTTAAAGACGCTTTATCAGTAATTTTCCTTGTTATATTGATGTTTATGCAAGACGTAAAATTAGCCGCAATCATATTATTCATATTCCCTATCGCATTCTACCCTATCATTTATCTTGGCAGAAAAATGCGCAAGGTTACAGCTAACACTCAACAACATATGGGCTTTTTAACCACTATTTTAGAGCAGATTTTCCAAGGCATTAGCGTAGTTAAATCTTATGCTATGGAAAAATATGAACAATCAAGAGTTAACGAAACCGTAGAAACTATTTTTAAGCTTAACTATAAAGCCTCTCGTACCCGCTCAGCCTCTTCTCCAATCATGGAGTTTTTAGGTGGTGTAGCTATTGTTGTTGTAGTCACATATGGCGGAACTAGAGTTATGAACGGAGAAACTACTCCCGGAACTTTCTTTGCCTTTTTAGGAGCATTAATCACGGCCTATCGCCCCATGAAATCAATTGCAAAACTTAACTTAAATGTGCAAGAAGGATTAGCAGGAGCCCAAAGATTATATGAAATTATCGATACCCCAACTCAAATTGAAAACTCTCCTTCAGCCAGAGAATTGGTATTAAAAGATAGTAATATTAAATTTGATGATGTTACCTTTAATTATGATGATGGCACGGAAGCTATAACCAACATGTCATTTGACATTAAATCTGGCACCACTTGTGCCCTAGTTGGCCCTTCTGGAGCTGGAAAGTCTACTGTATTATCCTTATTGCTCCGCTTCTATGATTGTTCAAAAGGTAGTATTCTTATTGACGGTCAAGACATAAGAGATTTAACGTTAGAAAGCCTTAGAAAAAATATTTCATTGGTTAGCCAAGATGTAACATTATTTGATAACACAGTACGTAATAACATTTTATATGGAAAACCAGGTGCAAGCGATGAAGAAGTAATAAAAGCAGCTCAAACAGCCGCTGCACATGATTTTATTATGGAATTACCAGAAGGATACGACACCATAGTTGGCGAACGTGGTATGAAGCTCTCTGGAGGACAAAGACAACGTTTATCCATAGCTAGAGCTATGCTCAAAAATGCCCCAATCTTGTTGCTTGATGAGGCAACCTCTGCTCTTGATACTGAATCAGAAAGAAAAGTTCAGGCTGCTATAGATGCTTTAATGAAAAACAGAACAACTTTGGCAATTGCTCATAGATTATCTACTATTATCAATGCCGATGTTATTCACGTAATTGATAAAGGAGCTCTTGTTGAATCTGGAACACATGATGAGCTTATAGCCAAAGATGGAGCATATGCAAAACTGTATCAATTACAATTCAACAAACAAGAAAGTTAGCTTAATGATTACTCCTAAAAAAATATGGAAGAAGCTAACTTCTAGTAATGCCTTTATGATTTTCATAAGCCATCTCGTTGCAACAATTATCAGAATTATTTACATAACTGGCAAATGGGAAAAAGTTGGTTATGAAAATATTCGCCCTTTCTGGAAAGATGGCAAACCTGTATTAGTTGCTACATGGCATGCTAGAATTATGATGCTATATCAAGGCTGGGAAGATAAATCTACACTTAATGCCGTAGCCTCACCTCACAGAGACGGCAGAATAATTGCTGGTATATTGAATGTTCTAGGTGTATCAATTATTTCAGGCTCAACCAACCGAGATGCTCGCAAAGCAGCTATTGGTATTGCTCGCAAACTACAAAATGGAGAATCTGTTGCTATCACACCAGATGGGCCTAAAGGTCCACGCATGAGAATGAGCAGTAGTCTTATATATTTTGCAAAAAAAACTGGCTTTCCAATCTTTCCTATGACAATGTCAGCTAACAAATGTTTTTTAGCTAATAGCTGGGATAGATTTATGGTAGTATACCCATTTGCTAAAGGGGTGTATATGTTTGGAGAACCTTTATATGTACCTCAAGATGCCGATGATACAAAATTAGAAGAATTAAGAATTGAACTAGAAGACCGAATGAATAATCTTAGCCAAAAAGCAGATCAACATGTCGGAATTACCCCAATTAAACCTATGGAGCTCACAACCAATGTTTAGCACAATATATAAAGCCGTAACTTATATAAGCATGCCTATTATTTCTGTTTTGCTAGAGAAAAGAAAAAACGATGGCAAAGAAGATTTAAACAGATTTAATGAACGTGTTGGAAAACCTACATTATCTAGACCAGAAGGAACTCTAATCTGGCTTCATGGTGCAAGTGTTGGAGAATCCGTCTCTATGATTCCGCTAATAGAAGAGTTATTAAAACAAAATTCTAACGCACATGTAATGGTAACTACTGGCACCGTAACTTCTGCAAAGCTAATGGAAGAACGTCTTCCAGAAAGAGCTTTTCATCAGTTTTACCCAGTTGATTGCGCACCATATGTTGACAGTTTTTTAGAGCACTGGAAACCTGATTTAGCATTATGGTTTGAATCAGAATTCTGGCCTAATATGATCAATTCAATAGCGGATAAAAATATCCCTCTAATATTGGTCAATGGAAGAATATCAAATCGCTCCTTTGCCAGATGGAAAATGTTTAGATTTTTAATAGCTGAAATTTTATCTAAATTCACTCTTTGCCTAGGGCAAACAGAAGAAGATGCTCATAGATTATATGTATTAGGAGCAAAAAAAACTGATTGTGTGGGTAACCTCAAATACGCATCAGGCTCTCTTCCCGTAGATAGCGAAAAGTTTGATAAAATAAAGAATCTAGTTGGAGATAGAACTGTTTGGCTAGCAAGTAGCACTCACTACAATGAAGAAATTCAAATTGCAGAAGCTCACATAGCTATTAAGAAACTATTTCCAGACTTGTTAACTATTATTGTACCCCGTCACCCCAAAAGAGGCGAAGAAATACAAAAAGATATTGAAAATCAATTCATGCTTAAGACCTCTCGTAGAAGCATTAATGAAGATATATATATTGATACAGATATTTATATTGCAGATACCATTGGTGAGCTGGGTATTTTTTACAGAGTAGCTCCAATTGTTTTCATAGGTGGATCTCTAATTCCTTTTGGTGGGCAGAACATGCTAGAACCAGCGAGACTAAATTGCACTCTATTATCAGGTATAAATATGCAGAATTTTAGAGAGATGAATGAAAGAGCCATAGAAGCTGGAGCAATTACTAACATATGTGACAAAGGTGAGTTAGCAGATAAAGTTATAGAGCTATTGCAAAACCCTGATGAGCTTAAACTTAAGGGAACTCTTGCTCGCAAATTTGCTGAAAGTGAATCTGCTGTTCTCGAGCGAACAGTAGAGGTAATATTGCCTTTAATAAAATAAGGAAACAGTAATGCAAACACCAGCTTTTTGGTATAAGAAAAAATCTGTTGAGGCGAAGTTATTAAGCCCTCTTTCTTTACTATATTCGTTAGGTGGCAAAATAAAGCAATTAAACACAAAGACATATAAAGCATCAGTGCCAGTTATTTGCGTTGGTAATTTAAGTGTTGGCGGAACTGGTAAAACCCCTGTTTCTATTGCAATATGTGAAATTATAAAATCACATAATCTTAAACCAATATTCTTAAGTAGAGGATATGGCGGTAGCTTAGATGGTGTTTTAATAAACCCAAAAGAACATACTCCTGCCCAAGCAGGTGATGAGCCTTTGTTATTATCTCAACACGCGGATATTGTCGTGTCTGCAGACAGAGCTAAAGGCGCAAAAATATGTGAAGAGAATGGTGCTGATATTATAATAATGGATGATGGTTTCCAAAATTTTGGCTTACACAAAGATTTATCTATAATTGTTATTGATGGTGCTACAGGTTTTGGTAATGGAAAAATTTTACCTGCGGGCCCATTAAGAGAAAGCCTAAAAGACGGGATCAAACGCTCTAATGCAGCTATAATAATTGGAGAAGATAGACAAGGATTAAGCAAAAAACTTACTAAACCAATTATAAAAGCTGAAGTAGCACCTTGTTCTTCTTGCTTTGATACTAAACAAAAAAGAATAATCGCCTTTGCTGGAATTGGTCGCCCAAAAAAATTCTTCGACTTTTTAGTGAGACATGGCGCAGATATTGTTACTACTTTTGAATTTCCAGATCATCATGTTTATACTGAAGATGAGTTAAACCAAATTCTCAAACGTGCGGCAGAATGTAATGCGACTGCTGTTACAACAGATAAAGACGCCATAAAATTCCCTCCTCAATTTGCAGATAAATTCTGTGTTTCTAAAATCGAAATCAAATGGGAAAATGAGCAAGTCATAACCGAATTGCTACAGCCAATATTAAATAAACACTCTTGATAAAACGATACATCATTCATATATAAATTATAGAGAGGGAGGGCTGCTTATCGCACGGCCATTAAAGGCCATAAATTCTCCTCGCACACGAAGCGCTAGCGAACTTCCTCTCACTTATCAACGCATCAAAAAACAATATATTATAATTATAGGCTACGACGTCTTGCTTGTTAGCAGTTAGAGGCATTTATATCAGATTAAGCCACATCCTAGCATTTACTATGCGTTAAATAAAACACTGTCATCGTCAAGTTCTAGATACTATTATAGATTAATCTTAGCCTCATATAAATCTGGCAAATCATTCTCATACAAGATCACATCATCTGCTTTTGCATTTTGATTAAGCCATTCTTTAGCGGATGAAAAATCTGCAAATTTATGCAACTCTGCATCTTTAGACTTATTTGTTTCATACGCCTTGATAAAGCTATCTAATCTTTCTGGAATAATGGCGAGAACCACATCTGCAATTGAAGCTGCTAGCTCTCCAATCTTGGCATGTTGCTCGTCATGTTGCGCTCCTAATTCAACCATGCCAGGAGTTACGAGAATACGACGTGATTTTTTATTACCCAAAAGCTTCATAACTTCTAAAGCTGAGGCAAAACCAACTGGATTAGAATTATAGGCATCATCAATTATAGTTGGGGCACCAACAATCTTGGTTACATCTAGCCTATGAGCACTTTGAGGAGTTGATTTTAATGCCGCAACGATAGTACTACGAGGCACCCCTAGTTCTTCTGCTAAGGCAAATGCCACTGCAATATTATGGCATTGGTGTATTCCAAACAATGGGGCTGAGATGTCTATATCTTCGCCATCTTTGCTCAAAACAAATGAAACTCCATCGGAGGTTTGTTTAATCTTTTTAACTTTATAACCAGATTTTTTAGCATTAGCTGAAACGATAGCAACCTTATCTAAATTATCTCCTGCGTTTTCTTCTATATATTTTGCATCAACGGCATCAGCATTAACTACGACGTTGCCACCTTTTGCAAAAACAGCTTGAGCAAGCTCGAATTTTGCTTTTGCAACCGTATCAACAGACTTAAATCTCTCATAATGAGCCATTCCAACCGCAGTTATCGCCCCAACATCTGGAGGAGTAAGTGCGCACAAACGCTCAATAGAGCCTGGGCCATATGCTCCCATTTCTACAATAAAGAATTTATGTTCTGGCAATAGCTTTTCTCTAATTATGCGAGAAATACCCATTAATGTATTCACGCTACCAGGGGTCGCTAATGTTGGTGTAACAGATGATAAAATATGTGCTAAAACTTGCTTAGTTGACGTTTTGCCATAAGATCCTGTAATAGCAATAATCTTTGGGTTAACCTGATTTAATTTTGTTTTAGCCTCAAGATAAAATCTTTTTTGGTTTTTCTTTTCGTAAGGGTCTAAAGTCATGTTTGATGCAACCATAAAAATTGGTTGCAATTGTACACAAGCCACAACAGCTAACGATATCCATATATGGGTCGCATAGTCAGATGCTGTGCTAGATAAAGCTGAATATACAATTGAGATGAAAACAAATAGAGAAACAAACTCGGCAACAGCAATTATTCTCTTAACCCTTGATGTAAAACCTAGCTTCTTTTTGCCAACTTTTATTGGATTAGGCTCTGCTAATGCGAATGCAAGCAAAACGGCTGCAAATAAGAATGATGCACAAAAAAGAGTTCCTACGCCTATTTCAAACCATATCAAACCTAATAGATAAACAACAACACATGCAGCTGTGGCTTTTCTATCAATTAGCTTGCCCGAGCTCACCATTTTCATAAAACGGTTATCGTCATATTCTTCTTGTTGAAAGAAGAGCATCAAATATCTCATTCTAGCAAATGAGAAATATGCATAAGCTAAAAACATTGCATAAACAGATATCGTTAAAATATTAAAACTAAACATATGCTTAATCCGTGATTTTTGAGAAAAACTTTTTAATTACATTTATAGTCTGATGGCGGGCATTGCTGATAATAGAATAATGATCAATCTCTGGAAAGATAAAAAGCTCTGAATTAGGAATTAGCTTGTTATATCTTTGCCCGAATTCCACAGGTGTCTCATTATCCTTATCGCCAACGATTATAGTGGTTTGCGCCTTTATTTGAGTAGCTATATCTGACAAATCTTCACTTATTGTCTTTACAAAAATTTGACGCATAGAGCCAGCATTTTTATAATCTCTGCTACCAAACTTCATAGAATAATTTGTTCTCATATTGGTTTTGAATAATTTATCTAAAATCCCTAAGAATCTTGCAAAATATTTTATAAGCAGGGCTCTTATTACAAAATAGATTGAGCGCTTACGCTTTAATCCAGCTGGAGAGATTAGGCATATAGCTTTTACTAACTCTGGATAACGAGAAGCTAATTGAACCGATACCCTACAACCAAATGAGTGCCCAACTAAAATATTATCTGCCTTTGGCTGAGATTTTACCCAATCCGCAATAGCTTTGGCATAATCTTCAGTTCCCCATACATCTTTAGGCTGAGGAGAAGCGCCAAACCCTGGTAAGTCAAAAACATAATTATCAGCGGCATCGTCAAAAAATTCTGCTAAAGGCAGCATATTTGCATGCGTATGCCCCCAACCATGAAGCCACAAAACTCTTTTAGATGGGCTTTCTTGCTTGGGTTTGATGTGAATTATGTTAAAAACATCATTTCTAATATTTTCTTGCATAGCTTTTTATAGACTTAATGTTATTTTATGTTAGTTATTATTAGTAACGGATTTGAATCTATTTGGAAAGAGCAATGTTTAAATTACTCAACACAACTTTACTTATATTAGTCTTAAGTGTGAAACTAGCCTCAGCTTATACGCTTGAGCAAAAGTTTAATTTATATGCGGGTGGCCTGCATGGTGTTACAGGAAGCATAAATATAACAGAAGACAATGGCTCTTATGATATTAAAACCTCAACAACTACTCATGGCTTAATTGGCTTTTTATACCCAGCCACAATTATATATAGCAGCAACGGCAAGCTTAATAATGGGGACTTTATCCCTAAATTATACTCAACCGAAACCATTGTGCGCAAATCTACAAAAGAGAAAAAGGTTTTATATGATGCCAATGGCATTGCCACCACCAAAATAAACATAAAAAAGGGCATAACCTCAGAAACTGATTTAAAAGATGACCCTAAAGCCAAAGATGCTATTGATTTTCAAACCGTGTTTGCCAAATTATTATGGTCATATGGCAAAAACAACAATTGCAACACTCAAATGAATGTATTTGATGGCAAAAGACGTTTTGTAGTTAAATTTACAGATAAGGGTGATGAAAAAATCCCTGCAAATAATTACTCTAACTTTTCTGGCAATGCCAGATTATGTGAGATGGACATAACACCAGAAGACGGCTACCCAGACAATAGCTGGTTTTGGTATAGAAACGGCGAAAAAGGCAAGCAAAGCCCTGTAAAATATTGGCTAACTAAAATTGGCGATAAAAAAATTCCAGCTTTGGTTAGAATGGAAATTGACAGCAACGGCTTTGGAGCAATTATCGCGCATTTGGCAGAATATAATATAAGGTAATAAAATGGCACATAAATCAGAATTACTGCTCCCTGCGGGATCATTATTAAAACTAAAGACAGCTATTTTATATGGTGCAGATGCCGTATATGCAGGAACACCTGACATGTCGCTCCGCACTCAAGCACAATTTACTCTAGATGAGATTAAAGAAGGCATCGAGTTTGCCCACGCCAGAGGAAAAAAGATATACCTCACCCTAAATCTATATACTCACAATAGAGATGTGTCTAAGCTTGAAACTTATGTTAATACAATTAGAGAACTTAAACCTGATGGCGTGATTATTGCCGACCCAGGCGTGTTTAAATATGTAAAAGAACATGCCCCTAATATTAACCTTCATGTTTCTACCCAAGCGAATGTTTGCTCATGGTTAACCGTAGATTTTTGGAAAAGCATGGGAGCTGAATTATGCGTATTAGGCAGAGAAGTAAATTATGCCGAATTATGTGAGATCAGAGAAAAATGCCCTGATATTAAGCTAGAAGCCTTTGTTCATGGGGCAATGTGCATGACATATTCTGGCAGATGCTTGTTATCTAACTTTATGGCAGAAAGAGGTGCAAACCAAGGCAATTGCGCTCATAGTTGTCGTTGGCTATATAAGCTAAAAGTTCGCCTTAAAGATGGAATAGAAAAAGAACTCGAGATTAACGAAGAAAACAAACATATGTTTGATTATCTGTTAGAAGAAGAGTTCCGCCCAGGTGAGATTTATGAAATTGTAGAAGATGAGCATGGCTCATATATCTTAAACTCAAAAGACATGTGCTTAATGCCAAAATTAGATGATTTATTAAAAATTGGCGTTGATTCACTAAAAATTGAAGGTAGAAACAAAAGCGAATATTATGCAGCGATAACAGCTAGAGCCTATCGTCAAGCGATTGATGCATATTATGCAAACCCAGAAAGCTGGGATTACAAGCCATATGTAGCAGAGTTACTCACCTTACAAAACAGAGGCTACACACTTGGCTTCCACGAGGGCAGATTAACCAACATTTCTCATAATTATGACCACACCAGAACAGTTGGTGACTGGTTGTTCACAGGTTCTGTTGTTGAGTGGGACGGCGATGATATAATCTTTGAAGTTCGCAATACCATAAAGCAAGGTGATGTGGTTGAATTTTTAAGCCCAATGCAAAATGAGCCTATCAAAATGCGTTTTTATGAATTTATCGATGCAGAAACTGGCGATATAAAATCTAAAGTATCCGCAGGACAAAGACAAAAAATACGCATTCCAGCAAGTGCATTTAACAAATTTTCTACCGAAGAAACTAAGCGCTTATTGCCACAATATGCAATTGCCCGCAAATTAAACTATGATTTGCCTAATGAACAAAAAGAAAAACTAGACCACAACCTTGACGGATTTGCCTCTGAGCTCTCAACATCTGTTGGCGAAATAACCAAATCTACCAGAGAAAGTAAAAATGCTTGCTGTGGCAAAGGTTGCAATGGTTGTGCTATTTTCTGGAACTCACCAGAATATGCCGAGGCTAGAGAGAAAATGAAGGGCAAAAAAATCGGCGAGATGTTATAAAAAACAAAATCTGCCCAAATAAACTTCCACCAGCTTACGTAGGCGGGTTACGAACATATTTTCGTAGCCTTATTAGCTTTGCGAGCCTCTTGACTGGGCAGGATTGTCTGCATCCACCTACTTACTAGAGGGAGTGTTACACTTGAAACATAAAAAGCTAGCTCATTTTCACGTGATGCTAGCTTTATTTGCATGAGCTGATACCGATAAATTTAGAGCATGGTTGCTTACAGCAGTGATATTTAGTGCCTAAGCTTCATACCCCTAGAAAATTGCCAGAAAGTTCACTGAAAGAAATTTATATATCTTTTGCAATTGCTACAGATAAGCACCTAATACAAAGCCCAAACATTGCAATCGATAGCTACTAGGAACGACTTAAAAAATAGCTAAATTACAATCTATCTTTTGGAATTGGACCAACGCTATAATCTCTATCTTGCTTGCGAGGACCAGCCTCAATACGAGTATTTACGCTTTGCTCAGAAATTGGCGCTGTAACTTGTTCTTTTACTACAAACCTTGGCTCTAATGGAAAGCCGTTTTTAGCAAATCTCATTAACATGTAACCACTTGAGCCACCGCTTGCAGGGCCCGCAAGCCCAATAGAATATTGACCACCAATAATACCAAAGTCTAAATCAATATAATCTATAGCAAACACAGTCGTCGCAATAGATGTGCCGTTAGTTGTCATTTTACATTCATATCCAGCATCTTCTAAAAGCATATAATCTGCTGAACGAGCAAATAATATAGATTTTGATGATGAACAAATAGCCTTAATACCATTATATGAAACGTTGTAATCAAGCACCAACTCTAGGGTTTGTGTT
>QKFK01000116.1 GCA_003252195.1 Rhodospirillales bacterium | reverse complement strand
CAGCTTACGCTTTCGTAACTGGTTTCCAACTCGCTTTCTAATTCTTTAGAAACTGAGACTGAGACAAATATTAAGGGGTGCTATTAGCGCCCCTTTTTATATTTTAAATTCATATTGATATTATTTTACAATTAAAATATCAGCCAATAATATTGTGAGAATTATAGTAATAATGTTTTTGCTTGTATTTGGATTGCTTCATAATACACTTATGCTCGTGAGCGGGGGATTAGCTGTTTGAAAATAAAGTATATTTTTAAATACATAGCATAATATTTTATTGATTTTTTAACATATATATTGTTTTATTTTGCAAGGAACATGGGCATTTACAAACTATGTCGTAAATGGTAGACGGCAAAATATTGCATGGAGAATTTATGAAAAAGATTATTTATGGAACAACAGCTCTTTTAGCTGCTGGCGTGATTTCAACTGCTGCTAATGCTGCAGAACCGATTAAGCTTCAATTAGGTGGATTTGCGGACTGGATGGTCGGTTATGCTGATTTAAGCGGTGATTTTGAAGCCAAAGATTTGGCTGACAATAATACAAAATATAATTCAGTTGATGTACGAGGTGATGTTGAAATTCACTTTAATGGCGAAACTCAACTTGATAACGGCCTTAAAGTCGGCGTTCATGTTGAGCTCGAAGGAGGACAAACAACTGGTGAAACCGTTGATGATTCATATATGTATGCAGAAGGTGGTTTGGGGCGCGTTATTTTGGGCTCTACTTACAACGCAAGCACAATGCTTCATGTTTCAGCTCCAGATGTTGGCGGCTTAGGTGTTGATGAGACTAATTTACAATATTTTATGCCGATTGATGTAGATGGAATTGATGCTACATATTCATACACAGACGTAAACGCAAATAAAATTATTTACGTTAGCCCATCTATTAATGGTGCTTCATTAGCAGTTTCATACTCAGCTTCATCAGATAATGATGGTGGTAATGAAGATGTGAATACTTATACTGCTGGTGGCTCAGATTCAACTCCTGAAACATGGGCTTTTTCTGGCTTGTACGCAAAAGAGTTTGGTGAAGTTGGCTTTACTGGTACTGCTGGTTATGCTCAATATACTCAAACAGGCGCTGGCGAAACAGTTGATGATTATAACGCAGGTGTAGAATTTACATATGCTGGTTATACATTTGGTGGTGCGTACCGCGTAGCTCAAGGCGAAGATGCTACAGGTGACGCTACTGTTTGGAATGTGGGTTTAGCTTATGAAGCTGGTCCTTATGGCGTTAGTGCCGCTTATATGCAAGGTGAGCAAGAGCAAACCAAAGAATATAAAATGGCTATTTTAAGCGGTAAATATAACCTTGGTGAAGGCGTTGATTCATTTGCAAGCTTGGGTTATGCCACAAGCAACAAGCCAAATGAAGCAGAAGAAGCCAGAGGTTGGGCTTTTGTAACAGGTTTACAACTTGCTTTTTAAGGCATAAAATGCTTTATTAAGGGCGGATAATTTTCCGCCCTTTTTTATTGTTAAAATGATAGAGAGAAACATGTCAGTTAAAAGTCATTACAAACTAGTGTGTGAAAACATTAAAACAGCATATAAAGACGCTAAAAGGCAAGATAAAGAGCCTGTTTTAGCGGTGGTTACCAAAAACTTCCCTCTAGATGATGTTATGCCATTAATTGAGGTAGGGCATAAGGTGTTTGGGGAGAATAAGGTGCAAGAAGCTGAGCAGAAATGGGCAGAAATTAAAAAACAAAAGCCAGATTTAGAGCTACACCTAATAGGCCCTCTGCAAACTAATAAAATTAAAGAAGCACTTGGCTTGTTTGATGTTATTCAAACCATAGATAGAGAAAAGCTTGCAGATAAAATAGCCGAAGAGCTAAAAAAAGCGGAATATGGCGATAAAAAGTTTTTTATCCAAGTAAATACGGGCTCAGAAGAGCAAAAGGCAGGGATTTTGCCTAAAGACGCCGATGCCTTTATAGATTACTGCAAAAAATTAGGGCTTAATATTGTGGGGTTGATGTGCATCCCGCCAGTTGAAGATGAACCATCACCACATTTTGCTTTATTAAAGAAAATAGCAAAGAAGCACAGTCTAAAAGAGCTTAGTATGGGCATGAGTGATGATTATGAAATCGCTGTTCAATTAGGGGCAAGCCTAGTAAGAGTAGGCTCTGCAATAATGGGAAGCAGGGCATAAAGAAAACATTGAGTTGGTTCTTATTACAAGCTTATGTGTAGAGTGTTGATATTGTAATAGTTAAAAAGGCTTTTAGCTCGCCGTTGTTTATGTAGGTGTCGCATTGCCAAATAGATTGTATAACTTTATAAATTAAAACCCCGCCAAATTAGGCAGGGTTTATCTGTTTTATTATGCAAGTAAGCGTGATTACCAATAGAGGTTATTTAGCATTATACGGCTAAATATTTTTCACCTTTTAGGTATCTTTCAGCCATAATCATGATTTTTAGTAGCCCGTTAGTAGCGTAAGGGACAAAATCACTTACGGCAACGTCACGAGTTTCATTCTCTGAGCCTTTTTGCCAACCCTTAATTGTCAAAGTTTCTTTATCGCCTGCAAAAAACTCTTGAGCTTCATAAATATCAGCTTCATATAAGCCATCAAGCTCTTCTTCTTGAATTTTATATTCATTGATTGGAGTTGCATCTTTTAAGAAATATACATGACAGAACTCGCGGTTCATAAAGAGGCCTTTTTTGGTTTCAATGTCTGAAGCTTCTTTAAAATAACCAAGGTAAGTTAAGTCATTGAAATCAGCCTTAAAGCCAAGTTCTTCTTCAATTTCTCTGATGCCATCTTCAATTTTTTCACCAGATGCAATGTGTCCTGCCGCAGAAATGTCTAAAAGAGCAGGGAAAGTAGGCTTGTCTTTGCTTCTTAATTGAAACAAAATTTTGTTATCTGGGCGGATAATCCAGCAATGGAAGTTTTGATGCCACATACATTTTAGATGGGCTTTGTCTTTTTCCATAGAGCCAACCTGATTGTAATTGCTATCAAAAATATCAACATATTCCATGGTTAAACACCTTTCTTTTTGTTGTTGGTGGGATATATTTATTATTTATGGGGTATTATTACAATAATTAATTTGTAACGGGATTGTTGTTTATTGTTTTAAACTAATGTAAGACAAAGAGCAAAACCACAGGTTTTTCGTATATACCATGCTGTTTTTTATGGATAAATATAAGCAAGCATAATTGGTACGAGTAAGTATAATTTTTGAAAATATTTTAACATTGTGGTGCCAAATAAAAGGGTTTGATGCGTAGATATTTGTTTTTGAGAGTGGTTTTAAGGGTAATAAAAAAGGGGATTTTTGAGGTGTGGCGTACCCGGCGGGAGTCGAACCCACGACCTTCGGCTTCGGAGGCCGACACTCTATCCAACTGAGCTACGGGTACAAATTTATTTGCAACTTAACCATAATAGAGCTAAAAATAATTAGCAATTTTTTAATCGGGTT
>QKFK01000104.1 GCA_003252195.1 Rhodospirillales bacterium | reverse complement strand
AAACTTGGTAAACACACTTCTTGAAGGTGCGGATAAGTTAACACTTGCCGACATGAACGAAGAAGGTGCGAACATGCTTGCATTACAAACAAGACAATCTTTGGGTACAACAGCCTTGAGTATGTCTTCACAAGCTGCACAAAGCGTGCTTCAACTCTTCTAAGATTAGAAGTAAAGATAAGAACAAAATTCTTATCTCGTCTAAAAAAGAAAATGGCGGTAGAAATACCGCCATTTTTTATGTTTGGTTTCGAGCGTAACACTAATCTGCATAATCTGGTAGATGTGGATATCAGCCCAGCCAAAAGGTTCGCGAAGCTAATGGGATATCGTACATAGATTTGTAATAGTTAATAACATCTGCGTAAACTGGTGGAAGTTTATATGGATTCAAATATCAGCACAGTCGCATCATGTGATATGCATGTAGTCTTTAGAATTTAAGCTGTAAGTATTCAGGATTCGTTAGAATATGGGTGCTTTACATATTGATGATTTACGAACCATGTTTAATGGCTATACTTATATTTGTATTTACAATTTTTAGAATGATTACGTTAGTGGGGTGCTAGGTGTCAAAGGCTCTTTTAATAATAGATGTTCAGAATGATTATTTTACAGGTGGGAAGATGGAGCTTGAGGGAGCCGATTCTGCCGTGCAAAATGTGAAAAAGCTACTAGATGTTTTTCGGAGTAATTCCGATAAAATCGTGCATATCCAACATATTTCTAATCGCCCTAATGCAACATTTTTTCTGCCAAACACAAAAGGCGTAGAAATTCATGATTTGATTAAACCAGTTGACGGGGAAGCTGTGTTTCAAAAGAACTTTCCTAACAGCTTTAGAGAGACAGGTTTGTTAGAGTACTTAAATAAAAATAATATTGATGAATTAGTTGTAACAGGAATGATGACACATATGTGCGTGGATACAACCACTCGTGAGGCATTTGATTTGGGTTTGAAATGTACTCTCGCATATGATGCTTGTGCAACTAGAAACCTTTCGTTTAATTCAAAAGAAGTTAAGGCTGAGGATGTGCAAACGGCATATATGGCTGCATTGAATGGGTTATTTGCCAAAGTTATATCTACTGATGAAATAATAGCTGAAATCAGATAGAAACATTGGCTTATAATAAAAGCCCCTAGGATGTCTCGGGGCTTTTTATTTGTGTCTTTGAATATATTGTTTATCTAAGAAACCTACATCAGTCAGCGCTGTTTAGGCTTGTGTGCGATTATGCAAATATACAACGGCAAAATCTTAGCAATAGATAGTCTTTTCTATGCAGGTGTCTATTCCCACTCTATGGTTCCAGGTGGCTTAGAGGTAATGTCGTAATTAACTCTATTAATGCCTTTAACCTCATTAATAATGCGGTTTGAAACCTTGCTTAAAAATGCCATGTCAAATGGATAAAAGTCAGCTGTCATGCCGTCTGTTGAAGTAACTGCTCTTAATGATAGGGCATAATCATATGAACGAGAATCACCCATAACCCCAACGGTTCTAACAGGTAATAACACAGCAAATGCTTGCCAGATTTTATCATACAAGCCAGCTTTTTCTATCTCTTCCAAATAAATCGCGTCAGCCTTGCGGAGGATGTCTAATCTTTCTTTAGTGAGAGGTTGCCCTGGAACGCGAACTGCAAGCCCTGGTCCTGGGAAGGGGTGGCGAGCAACTATTTTTTTAGGCAAGCCAAGCTCATAACCTAATGCTCTAACTTCATCTTTGAATAACTCACGCAAAGGTTCAACGAGCTTTAACTTCATGCGTTCTGGCAATCCGCCAACATTGTGATGAGATTTAATAGTAACCGATGGTCCACCACAGAAGCTTACAGACTCGATAACATCTGGATATAATGTTCCTTGAGCTAAGAACTCCGCACCCTCAACCTTTTTAGCTTCAGCGTCAAACACATCAATAAACAGTTTGCCGATAATTTTTCGTTTTGTTTCTGGGTCTGTTTCACCATCTAAAGCATCTAGGAAAAGTTTTTCAGAATTTTTAGAAATCAAATTAATCTTAAATTGGTCTCTAAATACTTTTTCAACTTGTTCGGCTTCACCGCTTCTCATCATGCCGTGGTCAACAAATACGCATACTAATTGGTCGCCAATAGCTTCATGTAGCAGTGCGGCAACAACTGATGAATCAACGCCACCAGATAGACCGCATATAACTTTGCCATTACCTACTTGTTCTCTAATTTCTTTAATCTTAATTTCTTTGAACTGCCCCATATTCCATGAGCCATCACATTTGCATATATCGATGCAGAAGTTTTTAATAAGCTTCTCACCGTCTGGAGTGTGGGCTACTTCGGGGTGGAATTGAACTCCATATATTTTATCTTTTTCATTAGCAATAGCGGCAAAAGGAGCGCCTTCGCTAGTTGCAACAATCTTAAAATTATCTGGGATTTTAACCACTCTGTCGCCGTGGCTCATCCAAACTTGATATTTATCACCCTTGTTCCAGAAGCCTTTGAATAATTCACAATCATCAACTACTTCAATAAAAGCTCTACCAAATTCTCTTTCATGTCCACTTTCAACCTTGCCACCTGTTTGGGTCATTGTAGTTTGTTGGCCATAGCAAATACCAAGGATTGGCAAACCGTAAGAAAAGATTTCTTGTGGGGCTCTAGGTGAATTTTCTTCGGTCACAGATGATGGCCCACCAGAGAGAATAATGCCCTTAGGATTGAAGTTTTTAATAAATTCCATATCTACTTTATTATAGGGATGTATTTCACTGTAAACTCCGTTTTCTCTAACTCTACGAGCGATTAATTGAGTTACTTGAGAGCCGAAATCGATGATTAATATTTTATCGTTCATTATATAAATCCCTTATTGTAGGTAGATGCTAGGGGCATTTTACACAAAAAGCTGAGAATTGAGAGAAAAAAATTAACTTTGTGGATTTTTATGCTATAAAAATTAAAAAACGAGGTAAAAAATGGCACTAATGAAAATATATGAGTATCCGCATCCTGTTCTAAAGAAAAAGGCAGAGCCTGTTAAAGAGGTTAATGCAGAGATTAGAAAGCTTTTGGATGACATGCTTGAAACTATGTATGACGCCCCTGGTGTTGGTTTGGCAGCTCCTCAAGTTGGTGTGAGCAAAAGAGTAATCGTGATTGATATATCTCACGATGAAGATGCAAGGACTCCAATATATATGGTTAACCCAGAGATTATCTGGAAGTCAGATGAAATATCTGTTTGTGAAGAAGGGTGTTTATCTGTACCTAAACAATATGCTGAAGTTGAAAGACCTGCAAGCGTTACGGTGCGGTATTTAGATAGATTGGGCATGATGCAAGAATTTCAGGCAGATGACTTTCTAGCCACGGCTGTTCAGCATGAAATCGACCATTTAGACGGTATATTATATGTAGATAGATTAAGCCGTCTTAAAAAGAATATGCTATTAAAAAAGCTTAAAAAATATCAAGAAGAGCGCGCAGAAGATGGCGATAAAAACCTTTAAGGGAAA
>QKFK01000083.1 GCA_003252195.1 Rhodospirillales bacterium | reverse complement strand
ATTTGTATCGCTATATTGTGACGAAGGTATTTCTGGCTGCAACACAAAAAAGCGTGAAGGCTTTAAAACAATGATTTCTGATGCATTGGATGGAAAGGTTGATTTAATAATTACAAAATCTGTTTCAAGGTTTGCAAGGAATACAGTAGATTCCCTACAAACCATTCGAAAACTCAAGGATTTCGGCGTTGAGGTGTATTTCGAGAAAGAGGCTATCTGGACGTTTGATGGCAAGGGCGAACTGCTTATAACTATTATGAGCTCTTTGGCCCAGCAGGAAAGCACTTAAGGAGGGTTGTGAAATGCGCCACTCAGGATATGAAAAAAGCTTGAATCCGCCGATTTGACGGGTTCAAGTTTTTTTATTTAATGGTCTTGAAATGAGAAATAACATGGCAAATCACGTCTGAACTGTTATAATAACACATTTCGGCTTGTCAGGCTTGGACTCGTGCACACTTGTCCGCTAGCCTATTGTTTCGATGAGATTCGCCTAAGAAAAGTCTGTTTGATTTCGCGAGGAATCAGTTTAAATTCTTTTAAATCCTCAAAATCGAATTTGCAAGTCGCTTTTCTTCGCCAACTGGGGTTGTATAAAATCTTTGTTCTATACCAAACAGTAGCATTTTAAGATCGTTTTCGTCAGCAATCGCAAATGAATTGTCAGTTGCTGTTAGCTCAGGGCAATAATCTTTAATATAGGCAAATACTGTTCTCTTGTCCTCGTCGCAGTAATTATTGAGTGTGTCTAACGCAAGAGCTATACGCTTACGATTAGCTGTTTTTACATCAGCAGAAGAAAAACCTTCCACTAACTCTACAAACCCCTGATTCAAAAACTCTGCTGTTTCAGCTTCTGTAGCTTCGCGATGAAGCTGATCTATACCATAAAAAATCGATGAGATAGATGATAATTTACGAAAATATAGCTTATCCTCGCTTTTAACATAGATAGCATCAGCAACGTCCTTTATCACTATTGAGGTGTTATTTCTGTCAAAGTTAAAACGTTCACCAAAAGAAATCAACTTCTTTGTTACCAACTGCGATTTTGATATGTTTTGAAAGTAGTATATACCATCTTGATAAGAAAATATAAAGTCCAACTTCCCAAAAGATGCTAAATCAAGCTGCTCATAATCAACTGAATCAAACTCCTCGTCCATAAGAAAATCAAGACAATACGGCATTGTTGAGAAAGCAGTAATAACATACCACGCTTCTTCTTCAAGCATCGTAGAGGGATTATACCCAATAGCTTCATCAAGGTTTTCAGGAAGCGTAAACACAATTTCATCAGAAATCACTTTACGAAGCTTGTTATTCGTCCGGCTACGGTCACGTATTTTTGCTATTAGTTGATTCATCTTTTTCCCTCCACGCAATAAAAGTTGTATTGTTTATTCTTCTCAGGTTCCTAAAACTTGCATCGCTTGCTCTGCGAAATTCTTTTTTTACAATTAAAAAAACTTTTGTGCCTTTGCCCGTCTCAGCGTTATAGAAACGATATCCAAAAAGCAAGAATATTGGATTAAAATACTGTATCAGTGCTACATAGGTAAATACAAATATTATCAGATAGACAAAGGCCAATTGTTGCACTTTTTCTACCCCAAGTCCAACAAAAAAATAACCTAGATAAGTTGGCAGAAATGAATTGTTAGCTTCTTCGATGTGACTACATTTTTCGAGGGTATCTTTACTTAGCGGCAAAGTAAGCAATATACTTATTGCAGACAAAAAAACGGGGATGAACAATAGCACAATACCAAACAGCCAAGAGGGCATAGAGCAAACAGTCCATTCCTCTTTAATTCCATAAATTACAGCAACCCAAGATGTTGCATTTATGGTAAGGAATATTTTATAAAGTGTTTTCATTCATCCTAGCCTCCCTAATTTTAATGTTAAGCTTGTCATTCTACAAATATACCTTTGGCATTAAAAGACTTTTGTTTTTTGAGTGAACAGACTGGTCTGTAATATATGCGTTGTTATTCCTATTTGCTCATTAGCTTTATAAATTGTTCAAGCTCCGCTTGTGCCTCTGGGTCTGTGCCTTGCAGTTCGCTCATCATCTTGAAAAGTTCTTTTGTAGTGGACTCAATATCTTGGTTTACCTTTGTTAGCTCCTGTGCCAGCTGTGATAATGGTACAACAGCTTGCTCCTCAAAGGTGTCCACGTAGCGTGGGATATTTAAGTTATAGTCGTTTTGTTTGATTTCGTCCAGGCTTGCAACATGGGCGTATTTGCATATGTTCTTTCGTTCACAATAGGTGGTGATAATTTTATTGATGTTATCTTCAGAAAGTTTATTTTGGTTTTTGCCTTTTTCAAATTCATTGGATGCATCAATAAAAAGAATGTCTTTGTTCGCTCCACGTGCCTCTCGCCCCTTAAAGACCAACACACAAGTCGGAATGCTCGCGCCATAAAACAGGTTTGCAGGCAAACCAATCACGCAGTCAAGTAAGTTGTTGTCAATGATGTTTTGTCGAATTCTGCCCTCTGATGCACCACGGAACAAAACGCCATGTGGCAAGACGATCGCCATGCGTGAATATTCTCAAGCTTTGGCACTTAATGCAAAAACTTTACTAAGAGAGGCTAGACGAATAAATACTGCTTATGCCGCAAAACAAATTGCAAGAAGTTCAGAATATGTTTCAAGAGTTGCTTTTAGAACATTACCAGGTTCCTTTGCCAGACTGTTTGCAGGTTCTGTAACGGGTACAACTGTTGGATACACGTCATCACTATTTCAGTCAAATAGGAGGGGATTTATATGTTATGTTCCTTGATATATTATTTATTTTTCTCGATTTTTATAATTCTGGTTATGTTTATGTTGGGATATCGTATTGATGAGTATACTTCTCCTGATGGTTTTATTTTTAAAAAAATTAAATTAAATAAAAAAACAGCCAAATTCTTTTTTTACAAAAATAAAGTCAGCGGCATATTAAACGCTTCATTACTAATTCAATGTTTGGGATATTTATGTATTCCAATAAGTTTAATAGCTATTCTGGTTATTCTAATAAATAATTATGTCAGTGACAAAGTAGTTAATATGCTATTTTGTATGGTGGCTATGTCTATAATGGCATTAGCAGGGCTTTATTCTACAATAATATTAATTATAAGCAAAATAATGAACAGGAGAAAATGACCATATAGTTTATAGATATTGCAGAACTTATTAATCAATGTAAAGAGGAATTTTATGACAAATACTCCTATCTAAAGCCGGATTGTGAGAAACACAACCTAAAAGATTGGTTAAAAGACACTGGCAACGGCATTTGCAAGCAATTAAAAAAAGCGAGCGACTGGTGTAAAGAGCATTGGGTCGCAATTGTGACCGTGCGTATTGCTATACTTTGCGTCGTAACATTTGGTATTGCAATAATTGCTGTTGCTGCAATTGCTGGCATTGTATCTTTGGTGCTATGTGCGGCAGACGTAATTTGCATGCTTGCGACAGGCGGCAAAGGTATATCTGATATTTGCCGAGAAAACGGAATGGGCTGGCTTGGCGAGATATTTGCAGGAATTTCTATCGGGTGTGACATTGTGTCAATAGTTTTTCCTGCAGGGGCTGCAATTAAGACTATGGC
>QKFK01000135.1 GCA_003252195.1 Rhodospirillales bacterium | reverse complement strand
TAATAATTTTTCTGATTTTGTATCAATTGCCTCATCTAATAACTTTTTCCATGTTGAAAAGGGTCAGCCAATTGCTGCTTTAACTATCGCCACGCCTGTATTGCATAATTCAGACATAGAAGCTTTGCAAGAACTAGTCTCTGGCCAAGGAGCATTGGTAAGTGTAAAAGAATATAACAAAAAGAAATTTGCCCTTATTCAGACTTACATGAACAAACCTGAAGAACAAAGACTGTCAGAAAAACAAATAAATATAGAAGGAAGATTATTTTTAATTGGAAGCGAAATTGTCAAAACCAGCCAATGTAAACATAACCCTACAAATATCGAAGAAGCCATTCACCAAGCAATGGCATATAACCCAGATATAATTTTAATATCTTCTGATGCATCTACATCATCAAAAGACGATATTATCCCAAAAGCTTTTAATGAAGCAATTGCTGAAGTAGAGTTTTTAGGTATACCATTTTATCCATGTGGAGATATATCACTTGCATATCGCAAAGATGGGCTACCGATACTTGCATTGCCCACAAATATTGAAAAACAACCCGCCGAAGGGCTAGAGCTGATATTTAGAGCATTATCAGCATCTATAAAGCTAACGCCAAAAGATGTTCGCAACATTGGCATGGGAGCTTTATCAAAAGAATTTAGCAAGGAAAAAGTTGACACAAGCAAGCTGCGCGATGGCTTTATAAAAGCAGACGGCGATGATAACAACAATATTGCGGGTATTATATTAGCTGCTGGCAGAAGCCTCAGAATGGGCAATGAAAACAAACTTCTTAAAGAAATTGATGGCAAAGCCCTTATCTTAAAAATTGTGAATACGGCAATTAAATCTAAATTAACGCCAATTATCGTTGTAACGGGAGATAATCATGACAAGATTGCAGAAGCTCTAAGCGATAAGGACGTTATGATAATTCATAACACAGACTATAGAAACGGAGTTAAAACTTCTATAAACATTGGACTAAAAGCTGTTCCAATCAATATAAGCGCCGCCATGCTTATTCCTGCAGACATGCCTGAGATATCTAAAGAGCATATCAATAAAATGATAAAAGCACACAAACCAAATAACAAAAAAGAAATCATTATGAGCGCTTATAAAGGGGTAAAAAAGAACCCTATAATATGGCCCAGAAGATTATTTAATCAATCAAACCTGTTACCAGAAGACACTCACCTGCGCCCTGCCATGCTTGAATTCACAGATTTTACCACATTGATAGAATTTTCTGATGAAAAAGAATCGGTTGATATAAACACAACTGGTGATTTTATTAGACTAAGCAACTACAACATATAAAAACACCATACACAAAAACACACAACAAGTGATAACCATCACAAGAACAACACTTTTTTGTTAAAAAAATCATAAAAATTAGCAATTGACATATTTTAGCCATAATTAACAGCTAATATATAAAGTGGGCAAAAAAACAATTATGGGGTGTGTCATGAATAACAAACTATGTTTTATATCAGCATCGTTAGCGTGCATTGCAAATGGAGCTGTTTCAAATATAGCTAATGCAAAAGCTATTACTTTTGATAATAACAGTAGCAACGATTCTTCAGATTTAACGAAATTAAGTCTTGATGGAATTAAAATTGCCAGAAACTACCCCGTTATGCAACATGCAGTAGTCGGCTCTTCAGTGTCAAGTTCTGGCGCTGCGTCAATTAATGATGATTGCTACAGCAACTGTTATGCCGAACCATCAGATATATGCCACTCAGAAAGCGTACAAGACCAATGCGCCGAACTGTCCCCTGGTTACACATTAACATCTTGTGCATCTGGATCTACGCTTACAGGACAATGTCCAATTAGTGGTGGTGGAGCATATTACCAATCTTGTGTTACAATCGCCTCACAATGCGCAGCCTTATCTCCTGGATACACAAAAACATCATGTACAACTGGATATACATTAACAAACCAATGCCCAATTAGTGGCGGTAGTGCGTATTACCAATCTTGTGTTGCATCATGCCACACAGAATCTGTAGCTGACCAGTGTGCCGAATCATCTCCTAGTTATACATTAACATCATGTGACACAGGCTATACATTAACAAACCAATGCACAGTTAGTGGTGGTGAGGCTTATTATGAATCTTGCACATGCCACACTGATACCACTGATTGTGATTATTATTCTAGCGTCATAACCTCTGCTCAAACAGCTTTTAAGAATGTCTTAGACGCTTCTCTGTCAGCAGATTACACGCACACAGGATGCACCACTGTACACGCTAGCATCTATAGCGTATTCGAGCAAACAACTGAAATATGCACCATTGAATCTAGCGGTTGGGACACAGCTTTAAGCACTACATATAACAATATGCAATCTGCATATACCACTTATGTACTTAGAGGATGTGGTATCCACCCTAATCCAGCTCATCAAACTTACAGTTGTTATTCAAACGCTGCTATATGCCACACAGACTGCCACACAGATTCAGCCGAAGAAGCCTGCAACACACTGATAACACAAATGCAAAGCAACTTCTCGAGCCTTCTCACAGCCGCAGTTGCAATTAAGAATGCAAATTCATTTAGCACATGCAGTGCACAATATCCAGCGCTTTCTGGAATTTACAGCACAACAACAAACATATGCTTGTCATCAACTAACACTACTCTTAATAGCAATATTGGTTCTGCGTATTCTTCATTAAACGCAAATGCATCAACATATAATAATAACGGATGTGCAGCAGCTACTCTTAACTACGAATGCTATGCAAATGGAACAGCTTGTCACTCTGACACAACTGTTTGTTCGACATGGAAATCAACAATAACTTCCCGCTATGCAGAAAAAACCTCTTACCCATATGCATGCAGAAGAGTTTACTACTACACTGACACAACAGGAACAAGTGCTCTTCCATATTGTTCAGGACTTGGTGGCTACACAACAGGAAGCACAAGCTCAAGCATGACAATGACAGAATACAACAGCCTGTTAACAAAGTATAATTCATTATGCACATCAACAACTGGCACGCTCAGCACCTCGACTTATACATTAAAAGTTTATGGAACATCCGGAACAGGCGTTGAAACATGCTTCCCGCAAACATACACAACAGGTTCAATAGTCTGTGCCAATGCCTACTAAAAAACAACAAAGAAAAAGCCTATAGTTACTATAGGCTTTTTCTTTGTAAAAAAACGCAATCACCATTTAGAGTAACTAAACAACAAATAGCAACTTACACATCATAAGTAAGCTTACCATATTAATTATTTTATTAATCTAATCACCTATATCTAATTACTCCCACATATTACATATTAAACAATAGTGATAATAAGAATCATTATTATTTAATTGACATCATATTGATTTAGCAATAATCTAATAAATGAGCATGGTGAGGTCATTATGATTCTGAATAAAAAATTAATTACAGCATTTTTATTAATGCTTCCATTCTGCTTATCAGTTACATCTGAAGCAAGAGGCGTTACAAAAGCTAATAACAACAATTTATCTCAAGAATATAAAATTGCGAGACTTAAACC
>QKFK01000273.1 GCA_003252195.1 Rhodospirillales bacterium | reverse complement strand
AAATATATTGGTATGATGCCATTAATGTATCTCCGTTAAAGCTTTAGTGAAAATATTTAAGCCCAATATATAGCTTTATATAATTAAATCAACAATTTTACTTTTTGCGTAAAAAGATGTATAATTCACGCAAATTTATTAAAATTTTTTGGGAGAATGTAGATGTCTTTATCTAATGAAGCTATTGCTCAAATAGAAGCACTAAAAAAATTACATTTAAAGACAGCTGATAATTACGATTCTCCACCAGAAAGAATGGAAAAAGAAAGTGGTTTGAGCGGTATTTCTTGTGATTATAAAATGCCAGAGGGGCTTTCTTGTAAAGAATATGAGATAGGCTTTTTTAATGAGTTTGGTATGTATAAAGTTGCCTTTAATGATATGAAAACTCTTAAAGAAAGTAAATTAAAACCTGAAAACGAACGCAATAATGATGATTTAGATGTAATTGACGCATTGGGTCGCCCTGATGTTATAGAAGGATATACTCACCTTGCATCTAAATGTGAAACATCAATACCAGAGTTGAAGACAAAGGTTGATGAGATTAAAAAGCTAAATCCAGAGCTAAATAAAGTTCGTCATAAGTCAGATGACTTTATGCAATTATTCGATTTTATCCAAGGTGTAACCTCTAAATTTTCTCCAGAAGATATCGAGTTTTATCTAAATTCTACCAGAGAAGAAAGACAAGCTTCTCTAAAAGAAAATGAAAAATTAACCGCAAAATATGGGGTTGAAATCCGCTGGATGCCAGCAAAGGCAACCCAAAATAAAATAGCTAATGCAGCTGAAGAAAAACAAAAAAGAGATAGCTCAAATAAATCATTTGATGCTTATCAAGAGTTTTTAAGAAGCCGCGGCCATTACGAATATTAATAATAAAAATGATAACAAATATAAGACTGCCATTTGGGTTGCATCAAGACAGGGGTTTAGTTCATGTAGATGAGGTGTCTGGTGGAAAAAAGTGTCGTTGTGTTTGCCCGTCATGTTTTGCTCCTCTAATTGCCGCAAAGGGAAATTTAAAACAACATCATTTTAAACATGCTGTAAATACTTCTTGTGAGAATGGTCTTGAAAGTGCTGTTCATTTAGCAGCTAAAAAAATAATAAAAGAAAAAAATAGTCTAACCTTGCCTGAATATATTTTGCAGGTATCTTTAAAAGATAATAGAGGTATAGAACATTATGAAAATGAAATTATAGTAAAAAAAGGAAGTGTAATTTCTTTTGATAACATAATAGAAGAAAAGCTGATACAAAATATAAAAGTCGATTTGCTAGCCAGAATTAATAATAAGTACTTAGCAGTGGAAATATTTTATCGTCATAAAGTTGACGATGAAAAATCTAATAAAATTAAAGATATTGGACTTTCTGCAATCGAAATAAATTTATCACAACTTAAAGTTAATGATATTAAGAACTGGGATAGTTTTTGGTTGTATATAAACAATCCAGAAAATATAGCATGGCTTCATAATGTTAAGGCTGATATAGAAAAGGATAAACTCAAGCAAAGGCTTGATGTAAAAATAAAAGAAGTAGAAAAGAGATATATAGAAGAAGATAAAATATTTAAGATGAAACAAGAAAAAGAGAAAAAAATCTTAAAAAAATCTATAGCTAAAATAGAACAATTATCATCTCTAGAAAGTATTAATAAGATAAAAAAATTAGGAGTTAGTCACCAAGCATGGATCAATGCAAAAAAATATATTCCATTCTCTTGGGATGATATCCCATGTTTCTTAAATGTGAATACTCCAAACTGTGATTGGATTTATGGTTGTGATAGACGTGTTTGGCAAGTTAGTGTCTATTCTTATTTCATTCTTAAGTTGGGTGTGGGAGCATTGTTTACTACAAAAAATGTTGATAAATGGTTGCAAAACACAGTTGGGTGCAAAGTTCCAAGTGAGATTAAGTCTGTATTTACATATAAAAACAAATATCCTCAATTAATACCAAATAGGATTGGAGAAAGTATTACCTCATCTTGGAAAACTCTAAATATTTTTTTTAGATGTTTATGTGATTATGGCATTTTGCGGTATTTAGGACCTGATGATTCTAAATCAGGAAGCTATTTATATGAGGTTATATCGATAAAGACTCAAAAGGAATAATCTGTTATCAAAAAAAAGGGGCTTGAAGCCCCTTTTGATTATTTAGGAAGATCAGATGGTTTAATGGGTAGTTTTGCTAGATTATGCACGGGTGCATTGTAAAAACGAACCATTTCTTCATCTTCTGAGAATTCTGCTATAGATACCTCTTTTAACTCGCGCAGTGTTTTTTGTGCTAATTCTGGAAGGTAATCTAATAATGAAGCCTCATTATCTTTGCGGTATAATAGGGCGTGCTTGCTACCATCATATAATATGCGAGGGTTTTCTGGCTCGTCATCACGCACGCTAATACCAAAAAGAAGTTCGCCCTCAGGGTTTTGGATTACTTCGTATTTCTTTTCTTGAGGTATCATGCTATTTCCAATGTTTTCCATGAGAGGCTGCAATATATTTAAGCACTGCTTTATCTAATGGGGTTTGTTTTTCTGGTTTGATAGATAAGCCAATCATTGGTGAAGCAAGACCTTCTTCAATGCCAGAAGCTATGAGGTATTTATCAAATGCTGCTGCGGTGCGTTCGCCAAATACTTCGGCTCCGTCTTTATTAACACTAAGCATTACATCTGCTTTTGTATTAACAATTTTTGCAACATTTTCTTCTCCGCCATTCATAAGGACAAAGTTGCCTCTTGCTTTTTTGCTTAAGAGACTACGAAAGAAGCCTGCACAACCAGGGCAAGCATTTACGCAACCATGTGCTTTTGCTTTATCAAGATTTTTAACTGATGCAGGTTTGTCTTTTGAATGGTCGTGTTTTTCTAGCATTTGCGTCTCCATAACTGGTCTTTTACAAAACATGTAGTTATTGTATTGAGAATAGTTCTCAGAGTCAAACAATTTAGACAAAATAGCGACAAAAAATAAAGAGGCTATTTTGAGCCCCTTTATTAAGTGCTTCTATTTGCGTTAATTAGCTTCGTAAAAGCTCGTTTATAGAGGTTTTGGCTCTTGTTTGAGCATCAACTTTTTTAACAATCACTGCGCAATATAAGCTAGGTGCTGGCGAGCCATCTGCTAGGGTTTTGTTTGATGGTAATGAACCAGGAACTACCACTGAATAAGCAGGAACTCTGCCGTGGTAGATTTCACCTGTTTCTCTATCAATAATTTTGGTAGATGCACCAATGTAAACACCCATCGATATTACGGCGCCTTCTTCTACAATAACGCCCTCGGCGATTTCTGAGCGAGCACCAATAAAGCAATTATCTTCAATAATAACAGGAGCCGCTTGCAAAGGCTCTAATACGCCACCAATGCCAACGCCACCAGAGATATGTACGTTCTTGCCAATTTGAGCGCAAGAGCCGACGGTTGCCCATGTGTCAATCATGGTGCCACTATCAACATATGCGCCAACATTTACAAAGCTAGGCATTAAAACAACATTGGGGGCAATGTAAGCTGAGCGACGCACTACACAATTTGGCACGGCTCTAAACCCAGATTGTTTGAACTCATTTTCTGACCAGCCCGCAAATTTAGATGGAACTTTGTCATACCAACTGCTTCCACCATTAACTGAGCTAACAGGGCCACCACTGATTAAAGCCATGTCCTTAAAGCGGAAATATAATAAAACAGCCTTTTTTGCCCATTGGTTAACTTGCCATTTGCCATCAATTTTTTCTGCAACACGGATTTTACCTGCGTCGAGTAATTTCATGGTTTCTCTAACAGCGTCTCTTTCTGGACCTTTGGTTTGTGGAGTGATGTTTTCTCTTTCTTCCCATGTTTTTTCAATTATTTCTTTAAGAATATTTAATTCTGTCATTGTGATTATTCCTTATATAGTCCGCATAAATGTTCTATCCACTGAGTTATATCTGTTGTTACATAATCTATATAATCTTCTTTTTTGTAATCGCCGCTAATGTCCTTAGGGTCGTTTACTATCCATACTGTCTTAAAGCCTAAGTTTTTGCCTGTTTCTAAATTTTTGCGATTGTCTTCAAAGAACAAAGCTTGCTTAGGGTTTAAGTTAAAATCTTCAAATAAATAATAAAAGGCTTCTGGATTTGGCTTTGGTATATAGTTGGTATTTTGAGCGCCAAAATACCCGTTAAAGCAATCATAAATCCCAAGTTTTTTGCAAACTCTTTGCCCATGCTCTCTAGCGCCATTGGTGAATACATATTTTTTTAGAGGAATTTTTTCTAAAGCATTTTTTAGTGGGGTGTTTTCTGGAACAACGCTTAAATCAATTCTCTCATGCACTACATTTACAAAATCTTCTGCGTCAACATCTGTTTCATACATTAATCCTCGTAGGGTAGAGCCATAATGCTTGTAAAAAAACATTTGCTTCTCATAAGCTTCGTTTTGGTCCATGTGCAAATAAGTTGTAATATATTCTGTGATGCTTTTTTCGATTTGAATATATAAAAGAGTGTCTTTATGATATAAGGTGTCATCTAAATCAAACACCAAATATTTTAATTTTTCGATGTCCTTAAATGTCGGTAATCTATCAATATTTATAATTGGGTGTGACATTTTGTTTTTATTCTCAGTTATTAAAATCCTAGAGGATAATTATTTCAGATATTTATTAATATAATCTTGCATAAACAATAATTCTTGAGGAGGTATATTTTTATCTTCAATCATTATAGAAAGCATAAAATTCTTAGCTTCATCTTTTTTGCCCATGTCGCGCAAAATAAAGGCAGGCATTTGTTGTATCCATAATGGCGCATCTGGAATATCAAAAGAAGCAAGCTCGTTGGCAAGCTCTAAAGCATATGGCAAGTTTTTAATTTTATGCTTAGCCAAATACACGGCGTGAGCCATCCAGCGCCATCTTCTTTCGGGCTCAGCTAAAAAATATTGGCGCAAAAATTCAGTAACATAAATAGCGCCAAGGCGTCTCGGTGTTTGCGAATAATAAAAAGCAACGGTAGCAGGTACGTATGATGAATATGAGTTTAAATAACTAACCGAGTAAAACCATTGAGATAATAATTTATAATCATATTTGGCTAAAGATGTTTGCTGACCATTATCTTCACCAAGGTTTTGTAAGCGCAGGCCAAGTAGACGATACATAAATTCATCATCACCTAAAGATATAGCTGAGGTTACATCTTGTTGCAGTGGCGGAGGAATGTTCTCCCATATAGGCAATTTTGCTTTGATTGATAATGAAAAACAAATCTGCAAAATCAGAAAAAATATTAAGGCGTGATTTGAGTTTATTTTGCTTGAAGATATCATAATCTTTTGCGCCTTAAATCATAGATAGCTGCACATAATATAAAAGGTACATAAATTATAAATTGAGTGATAAATATTCCTAAACCGCTAGGCTCAATATCGGGGGTTGATAACCATTTAGACTGAGCAAATAAGTCAAGTCTTGGTAATATCGTCCCGATTATCTTTATTATAATTTTATAAAAATATGCCAAGCTATCAGAGCTTTCTTCTAATTGACGAGAGGCAATTTGGTCAAAGAAAAAAGCCATGCGAGATAAAATATAAAAGCCTAATGATATAAAGAAAGAATTGCCAAATTTTTCTAGCGAGAGGCTAAAGAATAAGCTTGCTGCAACTATTATTAAGTTTTCTAAAAGTAAGCTAAAAGCCCATAAGGCAAAAGCATAGTTCTTTAATGGGCTGATGCTATAAATTAGAACAATGACAGGAAGGTTTAATATTACAGATAAAATGCTAAAGCTAAGCCAGTATGAGAATATTAGTTTGCTTAAAGATAAAGGCCTAGATAAAGCAGCTTCAATTTCTTTGCTTTCATATAATCTTTGAACGTATATTCCTACAAAAATCATAGAGCCAATAGCACTTATTCCTCTGGCGCATGCAGATGAAAAAACTGTTGCCATTTCTGAGCTTTCTACAATGGCGGCTGAGCCCAAAAAGAAAGAAGCAAGGCTTGCAATAATGTTAAGCGCTAACAGGCCGATAAAAATTTTATCGCGCAATAATGATGTTAATATTATCCGAAGATTTGCCTTCATGATTTTGTTAGCCCGCCAAATTCTTAGATAGATATACAATTTAGTGTAAAAGCTAATAAAATGAAATAAAAACTTATATTGACCCGTGTAAAATTATGCACAAGAGTAAAGAAACTATCATTGCAGGACCAAATGGAAACTCTTCTTCGTTGTAAATACGTTTCCATAATAAGCCTGTTAAAATGCCAAGAGAACCGCTCGCTACTAAAAATACAGGTAAGAGCTCAATAGTTATGGTAAAACCAGCAACACCTAAAAAATGGATATCTCCTTCACCTAATGCATCTTTAGAACGGAGCTTTTTGTGCAAAATTTTCATTCCTTTTGCGCCATAGTGACATATAAGACCTAATAAAATAGCCGAAAATATTCCATCACCACTAAAAAGTTTGGCAATAAAGGCAAAAGGTAGAATTAAATAAGTTATTTGTATTGGTAATAGTTTCTTTTCTAAATCGCAGGCAGTAAGAGCAACTAGCAATGTTGCAACAATGCAGAAGAATAATGCTGCAAAAAAAGAATCGTAAGCATGATATATTGTAACGAATATAAAAGCGGTTGCTAATTCGATAATTGGATAACGTGGAGAGATTTCATTTTTGCAATGTGAACATTTTCCTTTGTTTTTTAGCCATGAAAAAACAGGAATTAAGTCTTTCCAGTCCAGAGTTTCTTTGCATTTTGGGCAAAAAGAGCGTCCTTTACTAATTGAGATATCATTAAGTGCTCGGTATGACAATGCAGAGGCAAAACTACCCCCAACAAGACCGAGTATTATAAATAATATATTCATTATTATGTTTGTTATCATTAGGCTCTCCGTTCGCCACGTTACTCTATGTATTTTATAATCTACAGCTTGTATTTTAAGCAATGGTAAAAACACTGATTTTTTTAAAATTTATTTTGATTACATGGAAAACTAATAAAGTTGGAAAAAATTATCCAATTTTGTCTAAAATGTTTTGACAATACTTTATAACTCTGTAACTATTGTAAGGTTGTCAGAAAAAATAACTAAAATTTGTAAGATTAGACAGGGGGAAAATAAATGTCGGAAGAACAAAAAAAAGAGCAAATACCAGAGAGCGAAGTTGCTAGGAAATCTAGATTAAAAGAATTTTTAGGCAAAGGTCCGGCAAAATGGTTTGAGGGTGGCGATGAAGCAAAACGCCCTGAATATTTTGATGCACGTCCAATTGCTTCTATCTTAAAACAAGCAGGTAAAGTTGCTTATTTCTTGATGGATCAAGAAGGTAAGGCAGATGCTATTTTGTCAGATGGAAAAAGCCCTGATGAAAGCCTTGTTAGCACAGAATCTCACAAATATTTTGAAGCAATGGAAAAGCGCTTTAATGAAGTTGTGCCTGAATCAAAAATTATTATTATCGACCCAGACGTAGTACGCGGTAAATATGCTATGGATCCTTCCCCCGATGCATCTCTAGCTAAAAGCATTAAACTATATCTTACAGAAAAAGTTAAAGATAAAGCTCCTAGCGTATTACATAGAATCGATGATAAATATGCAAAAAGTATTGAGAATTCTGCTTTTAAGCAAGAAAGACAGCACACCCTTGCTCTTAGAGAAAATGTGTCTTTACAAAACATTGGTGGCTCTGGATATTTAGATATCGTAGTTGGCTCAAACCCAGATATGCCAGGTTTATGGAGTGCTTTTAACTCTATTCCAGGGCTTAAAAAAGAACTTGAGGCAAAATCAGTAACTCCAGAAGCTGTAAGAGATTTTATTCTTTATCACGAGTTAGGTCACGCAACAGATATGCACCGTAAACAAGAAGAAAAAAAATCTTTAGGTACAACTCCTTTAGAGGAAATGTTTAACCGTCATCACACAGAATGTGTTGCAGATTGTCATGCTGTTTTGCAATCAATCAGAGACCAAAAAAACACTGATTTTGTTGATTTGTGGGCCCAATTACGTTTGCATATAACATGTACATCAATAGAGAGCTATATGGGCAGATTAGATGGTTCGATGATTCCAGAACTTGAAAAAATGTTTGATAAACGTAATGCAGAGCAAAATGCTGTCAAAGACACAGACACTGATGCTCAAAAATTCTTGAAGAATATGTTTAATTCTCAAGAAGCGGGTGAGTATATGATGCCATATAAGGTGCAAGTTGAGTATCATACTCAACCAACTATTATGGCAGCTAAAGCGTTTGCAGAAAAAGCTTTGGCCGATGGTTCACTTCTTAAAATGAGTGATAAAGAAGTTATTGAAAAATGCCAAGAGATTGTTAATGCATCTTGCCTAACTCCTGAAAAAATGGCTCAAATGGTTGTTGATGTATATCAAGGTAAACCAAATGAGGATTGCGATAAAGCATTTGCAGCATTTGAAAAAGGTAAAGCTTCTTTTACAACGGCATCTAAAGAAGATATGGATAAAGAATATGCTCAGTTAAAAATTAAAGAATTAGCTGAACGCAAAAAAACTATTGATGAATGGGTTGGCATCCATGAAGAAGAGAAAAAAGATGCTGCTCCTCAAACAACTGCTGAATCAATATTGGCAAATAAAGACAAGGTAAAGCAAGCCCGCGAGCAAATGGCGGTTACTTTATGGTCAGATCAGTTAATTGATTCATTGGTTAAACACGGTATTACTGAGGGTAATATGGTTAAGCTCATTATGGCTGAAAAAGACCGTTTGAGAGAAAACCACAAAACAGAAATTGCTTGCGAGGCAAAAATTGGTGCTTTGAATGCATATTTGGACAATCCAGATATGATGATTGTTACAGCTGTTACTCGTAAAACTGTATCAGAAGCAATCGATAAAATTCCAGCTCCAACAGTTGAGAAAAAAGGTATTGAACTTGCTGCCGAGTTCGTTAAGACATCTCTAGATACTCTTGAGTTCGCTTATGTCGGTATGGAAAAAAGTGCTGGCATGAATTCTTTTGGTCAAGATATGGATGCTCAATTGCAATTAGCGGCTCAATCATCTGCTTATTACAAAGAGGTTCTTAAAAATGAAAAAGCTTTAAGATCTATCTCTTTCGAGGCTAGAAAAGATAAGGAAGCTTGGGAAGTTTTAGGGTCTATGCCTAGCGCGAAGAAGAAAATGGCTACAGCTTCACTTCACAAACACCCATTGTGGCTTGATCAATATCATGCAAATGCAATGAAAGGTGGTGTGATAATGGAAACTGGTCTGCAAGCAACATATGCAGAGATAGTTAAATTATCTACAGAAGTCGTTTCTATGCCACAGGTATATTACAAGCTACAAGAAGTTGCTCCTGAATTGGTTGATAGGTTGATGCAATATGTTCCTGAAAATCACACAGGTACAAAAAATGCAAAATTAGCTAAAATGCCAGTAGAGGAAGTTCATGCAGCTCCTCCAATGCAAATGGCAGCAAGAAAGCAAAGAAGCGGAAGATAATCCATTTCTTTATTAATAAAAACACCTCCTGCAATGGGGGTGTTTTTTTTATGTTTATAGCCTGTGCTATTTGCTTAACTAAGTATTAAAGATGATTGTGATTAAGTTATCTTGAATGGCTTGCAAAGCTAGTAGGTTAGAGAGAATAATTAATACAGTAATATGGTGGAAAGTTAGGTTTTAGATATGCAAATATCTCTAAAGAATCTTTAGATAATCTAACCCAGCAAAATCCTACGTGTTGTCATCAAGCAAAAGATAACATTTTGGGCTAACGTATTTTAAGTACCGTTGAGCATTGGGGTAATATTTAGTTGTGGCAGATTAATTATATTATTCTGTAATAAGCACAAATAAACTTCCACCAGCTTATGCAGGTAGTGTTAACTGTTGCGAACATGTGTTCGCCAGCCTCTCGACTGGGGGCGTCTAGAGGTGGTGTTGTTATCGAAACATAAAAATATCGGCAAGAAATTATTCCTGCCGATATTAGGTTCTTATAGTGAGCATTAGCCCTTGCTATATATCAAAGTTTATAGGTATTAGCGCGTGCTTTTTTTTGAGGAGCACTGGGATCTACTATATTTTTATATACAGCTTGATGCAGGGGTATATGGATATCCCAAAGCATGAGCTACTGCCTGATAAGTTATTTGCCCTTTATAAACATTTAATCCGTTTAATAAATGCTCATCTTCTTTTAATGCTCTCAATCCCTTATCAGCAAGTTTTACAATAAAAGGAAGTGTTGCATTATTAAGAGCAAATGCAGATGTTCTTGCAACTGCTCCAGGCATATTTGCCACGCAATAATGAATAACACCTTCTTCTTCAAATGTTGGAGTGTCATGAGTAGTTGGGCGACTGGTTTCGGCGCAACCTCCTTGGTCAATTGCAACGTCAACTATTACAGAGCCTTTGCGCATATTTTTTAGGAGTTCTCGGCTAATTAGTTTTGGAGCAGAATCTCCAGGTACTAACACCGCACCAATGGTTAAGTCAGCTTTTGTAACATGGCGCTCAATTGCGTCTTTGTTAGCGCAAACTGTGGTGATTTTAGTTCCAAAGATGTTATCTAGTTCTCTTAACCTTGGTAGAGACTTATCTAAAATAACCACGTTAGCACCCATGCCAATCGCTATTTTTGCGGCATTTGTGCCAACAACTCCGCCACCGATAATAACTACTTTTGCAGGCTCTACACCTGGGACTCCGCCAAGAAGCATGCCTCTGCCTCCCATGTTTTTTTCTAGTGAGCGAGCGCCAGCTTGAATAGACATTCTACCTGCTACTTCACTCATAGGAGCAAGAAGAGGAAGCCCACCATTTTTATCGGTAACGGTTTCATAGGCGATGGCGATACAGCCAGATTCTTTTAATAATTTGGTTTGCTCTGGGTCTGGGGCAAGGTGAAGGTACGTAAATAAAATTTGCCCTTCACGGAGTTTTTTACATTCTTCTGGCTGAGGTTCTTTTACCTTAACAATCATCTCAGCTTGTTCAAATATTTCATCGGCAGTTTCAGCAATTTTAGCACCTGCTTTGATATAATCATCATCGCTTGCACCAATGCCTTCACCTGCATTTTTTTCTATTAAAACTTCGTGCCCATGATGAGTTAGTTCTCTAACGCTAGATGGAACCATGCCTACGCGATATTCACGGACTTTTATTTCTTTGGGTACACCAATTAACATTGCTACAACCTCTTGTTATAAATTAAATTTGTAGCAAAATTATACGCCTATTTTTGAGCTTTGTCTCTAATTATAGGGGTAGAGAGGCGGTAAATTTTCTTTTGCTTTTTTTTGCTTTTTTTTGTGCTGTTTGAAAGCCGATTTTATAAGATCTTTTATCTTTGATAAGTCTTTAGTGTTTAAAGAAGAATTTCCGCCATAAATAGCGCCAGATAGTTTATCAAGCTCTATTTCTAAGTGTTTTGAGCTTAATCTTTGCGCGATGATTTTTTCATTAAGAGGAGGGTTGCTACTCCAATAATTTTTGCCCCATGCTAATATGGCATCGCGTAATTCTTTTGCTGATTGAGCTTTATTTATTTGCTCAAAAGAGCTTGTGTCTGATTGTTGATTTTTAAGCTTATGAGACAAGATTATATACATAATCAGACAGCCTCCAACAAAAGCGATGGCTATATAAATAATATTGCTATAAGGAATAGAGACAACAGGTGCTTCTCCATCTTTTAGCAATTTGCTATCGTTTTTAGCATTGCTTAAGGGCGCAGGCTGAGATGCTTCTGGAGTGCTGTTAGAGCTAGAGGCTACTTTGTTAGCTTGATCTTGAGTGTTGTTTGATTGAGGAGAAACTGAGCTGGTATTAGTTGAACCATTCGCTATTATTTCAATTTGGTGAGAAGGTAGAGAAACGGTTTCTAACTTGTCTTCTTTTAGGTTCCACCAGTTTATATTTACTGCAGGTATGGTAACGCTGCCACTTACCTCTGGAATATAAACAATATTAAACTGTTTTACAGATACAACTTTGTCATCAACTAAATCATTAGAAGTTTTATATGGTTCTGGATATTGTTTTAAGCCATTGGTATTGCCAATATCTATGTTTGGCAATTGTGTATCTGCAAGCCCTGTAACTTTAAGCGCTATGGTTCTAGTAATAGGCTCTCCTTGCTTAAAACCTTGATTTGGGTTCCATGCCTCGGCTAGAGTTGCATCATCAGCTGGCATCCAGATATCACCTGTAACCTCTGATGGAACCGCTTTAACATTTATATTTATGTTATCGCCTGTAATACGCACTCTTTTAGTTTGAAAAGTAGCAAAACTATTCATGTTCATTGAAAATGATTTGAACATGTCATTAAACATATCTTGGTTAGATGGCATGTTTCTTCTGTTAGTAGGTATTTGGGCTTGCCCATTAAACACTACTTGAGGCAAGGTTAATTTGCCACTTCTTTGTGGGGCTACAATATATTTGTAAGTGATAACTCTATACAGCTTGCCATTAACACTTTCTTTTTTCATGGTGGCTTGACCTGTTAATCTGCTTATAAAGTCATTGCTATCTGCTATAACAGGGTCTGGGCCTTCCAAACCAACAGCATCATATATTTTTACTTTGTATAATATGTTTTGTTGGACATATGGGTTGTTATTATCAACTTCGGTTTTAATAAAATATGGCGGTGTTTCTCCAGCATCTATTTGTTCTGAGCTGTTTACTACTTTAACTTTGATCTCATTACTGACTTCTCCTGCAAACTCAATAGATGGGATAGTTAATGTTCCATTCTTTTTAGGAAACAATCCATAATTCCATGTTTTTGATGAAGCGGTTTGCCCATTAATGATTGTGGTGTTAAAAGAAGTGCCACTAGATACAATGTCAAAGTCATCTTTTAAGGCCGAGATATCAGGTTCGCCTTTGGAGGAGCCAGAATATGAAATAGATAAGTCTAGAGAATCTCCAGATGTTACTACATTTTTATCCACTGAAACTGTAAAATCTGCGGCATTTGCGCTAATGCTTAAGCCACAAAATATTATTGAACAAAATATGAAAAATCTGATTTTACTCATGATATCACCTGTTTTCCATTGCACGTTGTCTATATTGCATCAAAATCATGTTACGAATTAAACCGCTAGGGTCATCTTCAATAACGCTATAATATTGTTCGTGAGAAAGTTTTTTCTCATCTGGCTTGCCCTTGTTTTCTTGATCTGGAACTTGGGCTAAAGATTGACTGTCAAAATCACCTTGTTTTTGTTCTTCTGGGTTTGAAGGGCTAGCTTGTTCTTGCTGTTGCTGTTGCT
>QKFK01000068.1 GCA_003252195.1 Rhodospirillales bacterium | reverse complement strand
GCTATCCATAACGAACGGAACACCCAAAAGAACATTACCAAAAGCCACTCCGATAATTAATGTTGGAACAAAGCCACCAACAAAAAGAACCCAATCCCATGTAGCACGCCATTTAGGGTGCTCAATTTTGTTGCGGAATGTAAAGCCACCTGGGCGAATGATAAATGCTACCAAGGCTAAGAATAACGCGATATAGAAGCCAGAAAACGCCACTGCATAAACCAATGGGAAAGCAGCGAATATTGCACCACCGCCTAAGATAAACCAAACTTGGTTACCTTCCCACACAGGACCAACAGTGTTAATAGCCACTCTGCGTTCAACATCTGTTTTACCCACAAAAGGCATCAACATACCAACACCCATATCAAAACCATCAGTTACGGCAAAACCAATAATTAAAACGCCTAACAACATCCACCAAATAACGCGTAATGTTTCATAGTCTAAAGGTAAATCTGCAACCATTATTGTGCCTCCACAGCTATTTTATCATCGTTGCCAATGGCTTTTTCTGGGCCCATTTTGGCGTATTTAATTAAAAGAACCAAATCAACAACTGCCAATGTTGTGTAAAGCAATATAAAGCTCACTAATGTAAAAATCACATTCTCGGCAGATACGGTTGAAGCACTAACAGCCGTAGGCAACACCCCTCTAATTGTCCATGGCTGACGTCCATATTCTGTTACCAACCAACCAAACTCATTTGCTATCCATGGTAATGGCAATGACATAAACACACCCCAAAGCACTAATTTTGGCGGTATTTTACCTCTAAGCTGGAAGAACAAGCTAAGAGCGATAATACCGAGCATAGCAACACCAGCCCCCATCATAATTCTAAAAGCAAAGAACAATGCAAACACATTAGGAATTGTATCCCATGCAGCTTTTTCAATCATTTCATCTGTTGCCTTAAGAGGGTCATCTGTATATTTTTTAAGAAGTAATGCATAACCCAAAATGTTACCATTCTCAGTTAGATAATCTCTTAAAACACGGTTTTCCTCTGGATTTTCTCTATATGTCTCTAACGCCATATAAACATTAAGCGCTTTAATAATTTTAAATTTATTTTCTTCTACAAGTTGGTCAATACCAGGAATCACAGTATCAAAAGAATGTGTATTCAACAAACCAACAAGCCATGGAATTTTTACTTCTAAATAATTCTTTTTCTCTTTATTTGAAGGAATAGCCATCACAACGAGCGGAGCTGGAGCAGGATGTGTTTCCCACATAGCCTCCATAGCAGCTAGTTTTTCTCTTTGATAACGATATACATTACGACCATTTTCATCGCCCAAATATATTGTACCAAGAAGTGTAATCAAACCAAACACAGACGCTACAAACAATGATCTTTTAGCAAATTCAACATTGCGTCCGCGCAATAAATACCAAGCAGAAATAGCCATCACAAACATTGAGCCTGTTACATAACCAGCTAATGTGGTGTGAGAAAACACGGTTTGAGCTACAGGATTAAAGAATACATCACCAATAGATGTTAATTCCATACGCATTGTATCTGGATTAAACTGAGCCCCTACAGGGTTTTGCATAAAGCCATTTGCAACCATAATCCACAATGCAGATAAAGATGAGCCAATTGCCACTAACCACGTAACAATACAGTGAGCTTTTTTAGATAATTTATCCCAGCCGAAGAAGAACAAACCAACAAAGGTAGATTCTAAGAAGAACGCCATCATTCCTTCAATTGCTAATGGCACGCCAAATATATCACCAACATAATGTGAATAATAAGCCCAGTTTGTACCAAACTGAAACTCTAGCGTAATTCCTGTTGCAACGCCCATAGCAAAGTTAATACCAAAGAGTTTACTCCAGAATTTAACCATATCACGCCAAATCTCTTTGCCTGTTTTAACATACACGGTTTCCATAATTGCCATTACAAAAACAAGCCCTAGAGTTAAAGGCACAAATAAAAAGTGATACATCGCGGTTAAGGCAAATTGTAATCTTGATAAATTAACTGCGGATTCCAACATCTAACAACGTCTCCATAAAATTAGGACTAGCCCTTATTAAAAAACACCTCTTGAACTTTATCTCCATTAACATGTGGCCGTTTATGAGGGCCAAAAAAGAATGCTAACAATGATAAAATTACGACTAATTTAAGCAAAATAATCTTGCGAATAGTTTTAGCATAAGGTGTTTTTAAACCAAACACCGCTTTTAAAAAATCCACCCAACTAACCCACAAGTTTTTCATACTTTTAAATTAAACCTATCTTATTTTTGACAAAATCATATTATAGATTTTATAAATATTCCATAGAGAATTAGTTTATGAAATAATTCAAACTATGTTATTTTAATTTGGGGCAAATTTAATTATTGATGAGAAAAATACAATGGCATCGAGCAAAAAAATTATAATTGATACTGATCCTGGGGTTGATGACGCTATTGCTTTGTTATTTGCTTTTGGCTCTGATGAATTAGATATCACTGGTATTACCACCGTAAACGGAAATTTGTCTGTGGATATCTGCACATCAAACGCATTAAAAATTGCTAATTTCGCAAACCGCAATGATGTTTCTATATATTCTGGATGCGAAAAATCTGCTCGAGATGAAAATATAGATGCAGTCTGGGTACATGGCTCAGATGGCTTAGGTGGTGTTTTTGTCCCTCCTGCCCCTTACAAACATAGCGATACTCACGCAGTAGATTTTATAATAGATAAAATCATGAAAAGCCCAGAAGATGAAATAACCCTAGTTGCTCTGGCGCCTTTAACAAATATTGCTACAGCTTTTGAAAAAGAACCTGCCATAATCCCCAGAATAAAAGAAGTTGTAATTATGGGAGGGTGCTTCTTATTAACTGGCGAAAGAGGAAATGCTTCTCCATTTGCTGAATATAACATTTTTGCCGATCCAAAATCAGCTGAGATAGTGTTCTCAAAAGCTAAATCAGCAAAAGTTATCCCTATGGAAGTTGGTCGCCAAGCAAAAGCCATGGGCACTCATATAAAACAAATTGAAGACATTGGTACTGAGCAAGCAAAAACTGTTGTAAAAATGATAAAAAACACAGCAGAGCGTATGAACTCAAACAATGGCACTGCTATGTACGACCCATGTACAATTGCCTATATTTTACAACCAGAATTATTTTCAGGTGCAAGAAGAGGGTTTGTTAGAATTATAACAGATGATAAAAGCCCAGAATATGGCATGACCGTATTTGAACCTGCCGAAGAAGGTAACATTGTGGTTTATGATAAAATAAATACAATGTTATTTTTTGAGTTGTTTAACAAAAAAATTGCCCACATATAATTAATCATGAGTACGTCTATCAAGATACATAAAAAGTCTCGCAAGCTTGAGTTATATAATAACGACATAGTTATAAAAAGCTATCGCGTTGCGTTGGGCTTTACTCCATATGGAGCAAAAGAGATTGAAGGTGATGGAAAAACTCCAGAAGGTGAATATCAGATAGATTATAAAAATGATAAAAGCAAATTTTGTTTATCTATGCATATAAGCTACCCCAACAAAGAGCAAATTGAACATGCTTTAACTAATGGAGTTAATGCTGGTGGAGATATTATGATTCACGGAATAAAAAACAAATATGCTTTTTTACCTGACATTTTACAAAAACATCATTATTTAAGAAACTGGACTAAGGGTTGCATTGCTCTTACCAACAAACAAATAAAAGAATTATGGGGACTAACCCCAATTGGTACTAAGGTTTATATTTACCCATGAGCAATTTTAACGCACCTTTATCTCGCAGATTATCTGTAGCCCCAATGATGGAGTGGACAGATCGCCATGCTAGAGTTTTTTTTAGGGCTCTATCAAAACACACCATACTCTATAGCGAGATGGTTACTGCAAACGCCCTAATTCGTGGTGATAAAGACAAATTATTAAAACACAATTTAGATGAACCTGTAGCTTTACAACTAGGTGGCTCAAGCCCTTCTGATTTAGCTGAATGCGCCAAATTTGGTGAAGATTATGGTTATAATGAAATAAACCTTAACGCGGGTTGCCCCTCTGAACGTGTAAAAAATGCGCAAATTGGAGCCTGTTTGATTGCAAAGCCTCATTTGGTTGGCGAGTGTTTAGCTAGCATGCAAAAAGCAGTATCATTACCAGTAACATTAAAAACGCGTATTGGGCTTGATAACAATGATACTTATGAAGACTTTTATAATTATATCAGAATTATAAGAGACCATGGCTGCAAACATGTGACCATTCACGCACGCAAAGCTATATTAGACCGCAAACGCACCCCAAAAGAAAACCGACAAACACCATTAGTCCCAGAGCTTGTTTACCAACTAAAACAAGATTTGCCAGACATGGAAATATGCATCAATGGCGATGTAAAAAGCCTTGATGACGCACTAAAGCACTTAGAACATACCGATGGAGTTATGATTGGCAGGGCTATTTATGCCAATCCATACAATATTTTAAGCGAAGCTGACAAAAAGATATTCAACTCCACTCAAGAGCCAAAATCTCGCGAAGAGATAATAGAAGAAATAACTCCGTATATAGAAAGTGAACTAGCAAAAGGAGTTCGCCTACATAATATAACCCGTCATTTACTTGGATTATATAACGGTGAAAAAGGCGCAAAAATATGGCGACAAACCTTAAGTATTGAGGGCGTAAAAGAAGGAGCCGATATTTCTGTAATTCACTCTGCCTTAAATAAAATGAAAGAACAAAGCGTAACTACATAATATTTGAATAAATATCCTTAAGATAAAAATTAGCTTTGATTTTTTTTTATTAAATAATATCATCAGCTCGTTGTTTATGTATTTTAACGAGGTTTTTATGAATAATTTTTACGCCATCGCAACAATATCAACTATTGTAGGCTATTTATTTGGTTCTATCCCATTTGGTTTGGTAATAACAAAAATGGCAGGACTTGGCGACATCCGCAAAATTGGCTCAGGCAATATTGGCGCAACAAATGTTCTACGCACAGGCAGAAAAGATTTAGCCTTAATCACATTACTTTTAGATTCAGGTAAAGCCGCAATTGCATATGGTTTTGGATATTACATTGCTACAAAATTTGTTAACCAAGAAGCTTTATTATCATTCATACCAGTTCTTGGCACAGCTCTTTTAGCTGGCTTTGGTGCTATTATTGGACACAACTTCCCTATATGGCTAAAATTCAAAGGTGGTAAAGGCGTTGCCTCAACTATCGGTTTCTTGTTTGCTTCATCATGGCCTTGCGGATTAGCAGTTGGCTTAACATGGTTAGCAACAGCTTTCACATTTAAATATTCTTCTCTTGCTGCTTTAATATCATTAAGCTTAGCTCCTTTATATGCTTATTTCTTTGCAAGCACTGCCCATGTTGTTACATACGCATTGCTCGCAGTTCTTTCTATAATCCGTCACAGAGCTAATATTGCACGCCTTATAAAAGGTGAAGAAAGCAAAATTAAGGTAAAAAAGGATAAGTAAGACTATTGGCAAATGTAACTGACATACGCAACTTATCAGAAAATGAAAAAATTGACTGGCTCAGATTAATAAGAAGCGAGAATGTTGGTCCGATTACCTTTTACCGTTTATTAGAGCGCTTTGGCACAGCAACCGAGGCGCTTAAATTTTTGCCAGATATAGCTAAAAAAGCTGGTAAAAAACAAATAAAAATATGCCCTATAAAAGATGCAGAAGCGGAATTAAAACAAGCTGAAAAATCTGGCGCAAAATTAGTAGCATATTGTGAGCATGCTTATTCAGAAACTTTGCGCAACATTGAAGACGCCCCTCCTATCTTATATGTTATTGGCGATACATCTTTACTAAACAAACCCTCTATTGGGATTGTTGGTGCACGCAATGCATCTGCCAACGGCTGCACTATTGCCCGCAAAATTGCTTATGACCTAGTTGAAAATGGAATTATTGTAACCTCTGGCATGGCTAGAGGAATTGACACAGCAGCTCATGATGGAGCCCTACACTCAAAAAACTCTAACGCAGGCACGATTGCAGTTTTAGGCACGGGGGTTGAAACACCATACCCTAAAGAAAATGCCAAATTACATGCTTCTATCGCACAAAGAGGTTTAGTTGTTTCAGAATTTGCTCCGCTTACATTGCCTCAACCATCTAACTTTCCAAGAAGAAACCGAATAATATCTGGATTATCACAAGGAATATTGGTTGTAGAAGCTTCAACAAAATCTGGTTCATTAATCACAGCAAGAGTAGCGCTAGAACAAAACAGAGAAGTTTTTGCAATTCCTGGTTCTCCAACAGAAAGTCGCTCAGCAGGACCTAACCATCTAATTAGAGATGGGGCTCATTTGGTTGAGAATGTAAATGACATTATAAATATAATAGAATTCTCACAGCCATATATAGCTGAAAAAACATTGCGCGAAGAAACAATAACTAACATTACAAAACCACCTCAACCAATCGTTAAAGAATGCGAAATTGATGATGCTCACACAATAATTCTTGACAAGATGGGTAAAAGTGCTGTTTCTGTAGATGAGTTAGTTAGATTGTGCAATATAGAGAGTAATATCGTTTCGGCTGCATTATTAGAGCTAGAAATAGTGGGGAAAATTGAGAGATTAGTGGGCAATAAAGTTGCTTTGGCAAGTAATTAGCGAGTAAAAAAATGAATGTTGTTATCGTAGAATCACCGGCAAAGGCCAAAACAATCAATAAATATTTAGGCAAAGATTATAAAGTCTTAGCTAGCTACGGACATATTAGAGATTTACCTAGTAAAGATGGCTCTGTTAGACCAGATGAAGATTTTTCTATGAGCTGGGAAATTGATGCCAGATCAGAAAAACAAGTAAGAGAAATTGTTGCCGCCCTTAAATCTGCTAGCAAACTGATACTCGCAACCGACCCTGACCGCGAGGGAGAAGCCATTGCATGGCACGTATATCAAGAATTAACTTCTAGAGGCAAAATTAAAAATATACCTGTAGAAAGAGTTGTTTTCCACGAAATCACAAAAAAAGCAGTAACGCAAGCTATCGCTAATCCACGCGAAATTGATGAACAATTAGTAAGTGCATATTTAGCCCGTCGCGCTCTGGATTATTTAGTGGGTTTCAACCTATCACCTGTATTATGGAAAAAGCTCCCAGGTTGCCGTTCAGCAGGTAGAGTTCAATCTGTTGCATTAAGACTTATATGCGAAAGAGAAATTGAAATTGAAGAGTTTAACTCTCAAGAATATTGGAGCATCGATGTTGATTTAGAAACAGCAAAGAAAGCTGAGCTAAAATCTAGATTAATTGTACTTGATGGCGAAAAGTTAGAAAAATTCTCTCTTAAAAATGAACAAGACGCCTTAATTGCAAAAGAAAAAATTGAAGCTAGACAATATAAAATTGCTAAGGTAACACCTAAAAAAATCTCACGTCAGCCAGCACCAGCTTTTACAACATCTACATTGCAACAAGAAGCGGCTCGCAAGCTATATTTTTCTGCTAGCAAAACAATGCAAATAGCACAAAAGCTTTATGAGGGTGTGGAAATAAAAGGCGAAAGCGTTGGTCTTATCACTTATATGAGAACTGATAGTGTGAGCATTGCTCAAGATGCTATAACTGATGCAAGATCTGTTATTAGAGATTTGTTTGGAGATTCATATCTTCCATCATCTCCTCGTTTTTATAAAAACAAATCAAAAAATGCTCAAGAAGCTCACGAAGCTATCCGCCCGACTAATTTAAAGCTAATGCCATCTGATGTTGCCAAATATTTAGATTCTGACCAAAAGAAACTATATGATTTAATTTGGACCAGAACTATTGCCTGCCAAATGGAAAATGCAATATTAAACCAAGTTAGCATTGATTCTGAATCTGATGACAAGTTAATTACATTAAGAGCAACTGGACAGGTTGTTGACTTTGACGGTTTCTTAAAATTATACAAAGAAGATTCTGATGATGGCGATGATGATGATAAAATCCGTATTTTGCCAAAAGTATCGGAAGGCGAAAATGTTAAACGTGGCGAAACCCGCACAGAACAACATTTTACCCAACCTCCTCCTCGTTATTCAGAAGCTAGCTTAGTTAAAAAGCTTGAAGAGCTTGGCATTGGTCGCCCTTCAACTTATGCATCTATTATATCGGTATTACAATCTCGTAATTATGTAACCATAGACAAACGTCGCTTCTTCCCAGAAGATAGAGGACGTATTGTTACTGCATTCTTAGAAAGTTACTTTAACAAATATGTTCAATATAACTTTACCGCAGATATGGAAGACAAGTTAGATGATATTTCTTCAGGATCTTTAGAATGGAAAATTGTTCTAAAAGAATTTTGGAGTGGCTTTACAGGCGATATTCAAGAAATTGCCCCTGTTAAAATGTCTGAGGTATTAGACAAGCTTGATGAGGTATTGGGCAAACACTTCTTCCCAGAAACCGAAGATGGTTCAAATCCTAGAGCTTGCCCACAATGTTCTGAGGGTATTTTAAGCATTAAAATTGGTAAATTTGGAGCATTTATTGGTTGCTCTAATTACCCAAATTGTAATTACACCCGTCCTTTAACTGAATCTGCAGATACAGATGGCGAAGATGGCGAAGGACATAAATCAGAAGATGCAGATAGATTGCTCGGCTCTGATGAAGCAGGTCTTAATGTCTACGTAAAAAAAGGACCTTATGGTTTTTATATTCAGTCTGGCGAAAGCGCTAAAGGGGCTGAAAAACCTAAGCGTGTTCCATTGCTTGCTGGAATGAAAGCACCTGAGGTTACCCTAGATGACGCATTGGGATTATTAAGCTTGCCTCGCACATTGGGCAAACACCCAAAAAGCGGAGAAACAATTCAAGCAGGCGTTGGCAGATTTGGTCCATTCTTAAAATATGGTAGCGCATATAAATCAATGCCAAAAACTGAAAGTGTTTTGACCGTTTCTTTAGTAAAAGCTATTGAGATTATTGATACAGAACAAAAGAATGAGCCGATTGAGATTGGCAAACACCCAGATGACAACCAACCAATCACCTTACAAAAAGGTCGTTTTGGACCATATGTTAAACATGGTAAAACCAATGCTAGCTTGCCTAAGGTTTTGCGCGATAAAGATGTTATAACATTGGAAGAAGCATTAGAATTATTGGCAGAAAAAGCTAGCTCATCGCCCGCTAAGCCAACTAAAAAGAAAAAATCATCTTCTAAAAAAGCTCCTAGCAAAAAGAAAACTCCTGCTAAAGCTAAAGCATAAACGAAGGAGGGTTTTTAGCCCTCCTTAATTATTATGAAAGACACCATTTTGGTTAACATGCCATCAAAAGAACAAATATTAGAATTTATCCGCGAATGTGGCGGGAATGTTGATCGCAAAGACATTGCAAAATATTTTAACATTAAATCATCTGAACGCATAATCTTGCGCAAGATATTAAAAGAGCTTGAAAAGTCAGATGAGCTTTATCAAGAAAAGAAAGGTGACTACACCTTAAAAAACATGTTACCACTTTATTGTGTTATGCAAGTTTGCTCGGTTGATGATGATGCCAAATTAAAAGCACTACCAATGGTCTGGAAGGGCGAAGGCAAAGCTCCTAAATGCCATATTGAAAATGAAAACAAAATCCGCCCACCTTTAGGTGTTGGTGAGAAATTTGTCGGTAAAAATCGTTTAAGCGCAGATGGCATAATTTACACATCTCCTCTTAATCGAGTAGAAACCGAAGAAACCAAAGATTTTGTTGGTATTGTAAAGTTTGAAGAAGGCAAAAAACTTATTTACCCAACCGATAAAGGTGCAAGAGGTAGATTTAGCATATCTCCAGACAATCAAATAAAAATCAATGATGGTGATTTGGTTTTAATTTCACTTGCTAGTGATGCTAACCGCAGCCAATATTCTCCGATGGTTGTTATAAAAGAGAATCTTGGTAAATATACCAATGCAGTTTCAACAGGTTTAATCGCTTTAGCCAAATATAACATTCGTCGACAATTTTCAGATGCGATTACAGAAGAGCTAAAGACATTAGCCACTGATTTTTACAAAAATCGTGATGATATTCGTAATATCAATATGGTTACTATAGATGGTGAAGATGCCAAAGATTTTGATGATGCCGTGTATGCTGAAAAGCTATCTAATGGTGGATACAAAATTATTGTAGCTATTGCCGATGTATCTTTTTACGTTAAAAGTGGTTCTTATTTAGATGTTGAGGCTCAAAAAAGGGGTAACTCTGTTTATTTGCCTTCAATGGTAGTTCCAATGTTGCCATTTGAGCTTTCTAACAACTTATGCTCATTGCGCCCAAATGAAGATAGACCATGTATAGCTGTTGAAATGATAATTTCAGCTACTGGTGAAAAAACATCACAGAGATTTTTCCGTTGCGTTATAAATTCAAAATCACGCCTAACTTATAGCGAAGTTCAAAAGGTGATAGATAAGAATATAGAGCACCCACAAAAAGATCTGATTAATCAAATGTATGATGCTTATCAGCTTTTAAGGGCTAAAAGAGCAGAGAGAGGCGCGTTAAACATCGAAATACCAGAAACTAAAATCCTGATAGATGATGAAGGCAATGTAAAAGATATTATCAAAAAACTAGGAACAGAAAGCAATCAGTTAATCGAAGAATTTATGGTATTAGCAAATGTTGCCGCAGCAGAAGAACTAATAAAGCATAAAGTTTCTGGCATATTCCGTATTCACGAACCGCCCGATGCAGAAAAACTAAAAGATATGCGTCCTTTCTTCAAATCTATTGGCTATAAAATTCCAATGGATGCATCTTTATCACCCATTCATTTCAATAAGATTTTAGAATTTGCAAAAGGCAAGAAAGAAGAACCTGCGATAAATGAAATTGTATTAAGAATGCAATCTCAGGCTCAGTACAATGAGTTTAACAAAGGGCACTTTGGACTAGGGCTAAAAAATTATGTGCATTTCACATCCCCTATCCGCCGTTATTCTGACCTTATCGTGCATCGCTCATTAATCAAGGCTTTTGACCTCGGTAATGATGGACTAACACCAAAAGAAGCATCGTCATTAAGCGCAATATCAGCGCACATATCGTCTACAGAACGCACCGCAGTATCTGCAGAAAGAGAAACGACCAACCGTTTTTGTGCAGCATATTTGAGTAAATTTGTTGACCAAGTGTTTGATGGAACCATTACAGGCATCACCAAAGCTGGAGTATTTGTCAAGCTTGATAAAACTGCTTCAGAAGGGCTTATTGTAATAGAAAGCTTGCCTGACGATTATTATGAGATTGATGATAAAACAATGTCTCTAAAGGGCACAAAACGCTCATTCAAATTCACTCTTGGCGACAAGATAAAAGTGATGATTAAAGAGACAAACCCAATTAGTGGCACAACAAGATTAAAATATGTTGATGATTATTTGGGTGTAGATTATCCAGAAAAATCTGATTTTTCATATCAAAGAAACGCAGGGCAAAAATCTCGCAAACCTAAACTTAATAATAAGAGCAAAAAAAGCAGAAAAAACAAAAGACATAAATAGAAAATATACTTTTATAACCTAATATAATTACATTAGATGAATATTAGTGGATTTTTTATGTCTCGTTTATTTAGGTATATCACAATCATCGGGCTATTATTTTGCCCTATAAACTCTTATGCAGATGATAGCTCACTGCCATTTATTGCCGAGCAAGTGTTTGCTGATGCCTTTAGCTCTATATCGCAAAAATACATTAATAAAGTAGATTTCAAATCATTTGTAATTAATGGATTAGGCGGATTAAAAGAAATAGATGGAGCAGTCAACATTGTTCCAGAAGAAAACCGCATTAGCATTTATTACAACACATCCTTAATTGCAACTTTTACAGAAGAAAGCAGAGCAAACATTGCGGGTTGGGCAAAGTTAGTATCACGATCAATCGGTGTCATAAGAAGCAAATCAAAAACCATTAAGCATATACCACTAGAAGATTTATATTCTGAGTTTTTTAATAATGCCTTGCAAAAACTAGACTCTCATTCAAAATATGCATCTGCTCAAACAGCATTAGAAAACAGAGCTTCACGCAATGGCTTTGGTGGCTTAGGAATCAGATATAGAAGAGCCAATGAATATATTGAAATAAGCCGTATAATCCCCAACATGCCTGCCGAACAAAAAGGATTAATTGTTGGAGATAAAATTTTAGAAATAGATGGGCGTAAAATAGCCTTTATGAATAGAGATGCCGTAATAAATAACCTTAGAGGTGTTGTTAACTCAACCGCCGAACTTTTGGTAAAGAGTAAAGATAAAAAATACCCATATATTGTAAAACTACACAGAGCTTTGGTTGTTCCAGAAACGGTAGAGAGCTCATTTAAAGATGGGGTTTTATATATAAGAATATTTAGCTTTAACCAAAACACATCAGAATCTGTAAAAAATGCTCTAACAGATACAATGGAAAAGAATAATGTTAACGGTATAATTATCGATTTACGAGGCAATCCAGGTGGTTTACTAGATGAAGCTGTTGAAACAGCAAGCTTATTTATGAATGACGGGCTTGTAGTGTCTACCAAAGGACGACACGAGGATTCTATACAGTTTTTTAATGCCTCCACAGATGATATTAGCAAAGGCAAACCGATTGTTGTTTTAATAGACAGCCAATCAGCTTCAGCCGCTGAAATTCTAGCATCGGCGTTACAAGACCAAGAACGTGCTATCGTAGCAGGCACTACATCTTATGGCAAAGGAACTGTCCAAACCGTTTTAGAGCTAAGCAACAAGGCAGAAATAACACTTACATGGGCCTTATTCATTGCACCATCAGGATATAGCATTGAAAAACTAGGCGTAACACCAACAATATGCATATCAGAATCCGCAGAAAGCGACACAAAAAGTGGCAAGATTCACGCATTTTTGCAAAAACAGGCAGAATCATCTAATGAAATAAGTGAAAGAATTTCTTTGTGGAGAAACATAAATCATGAAGATGAAGCATCTATAAAAGATGCTAGATCAATATGTGATCCGCGTAAAATTACCAGCAATAACAATATGTTGTTAATATCAGAGCAAATATTATCTGATGCAACTATATATAACAACCTTATAAAGGTTAGCTCACAAGCAAACAAAAAATTTATGGCTGAGAATTAATTTACGGCTTGACTTCTATAAATATAACTGTATTGTTCACAAACAATAACGGGGTTTTATCATGGCTAAGCCTGCTGTAATACAAGTTAAACTCGAAAGCACTGCTGGTACAGGATATTTCTATGTTGTTAAAAAGAACCCTCGTAATATTACGGAGAAATTTGTTTTCCGTAAATATGACCCTGTTGTTCGCAAACACGTAGAGTTTAAAGAAACTAAGATGAAATAATCTTATTTTTCGCTAGTTCGAGATACAAAATTACCGCCTAAATTAAGGCGGTTTTTTTGTATGCTTTACACAAAGCGGTTGAATCTGACGAGCACTGACATTATATATTATATATGATTATTACTTCACTATAGAGAAATACAAATGTCTTTTTTAGTTATTATCGCATCTATCATCATTGTATTATCATTATTGGCATATTTTTCGACCAATGGCACCTTGCGTGACATATTTAGTGGCAAGCCATGCTATCTGTCATTGATGGATTACACGTCTATATTTGACCGTAATGAGATGAAAAAACATTTTGGCGATCCTGATAAAGACGATAGATATATCGTAACCCCAGAGAAACTTGTAAAAATCAAAAGAACAATAATACAACGAGTTTACTCCACCCCATTTTTTGATGGCCTATGCGCTATCTCTTGCATTATTAGCATATGGGGCATTGCAGCCTCTTTAATCGCCCTTGCAGGAACATATCAATCATTTGGTTGGTATAGAGCAGTTGAGAAGGTATTCAAAGCTGTTCCTCATTATGGAAAAATCAAATAGAATACAAACTAAGCAAATTAACTCTCTAAAAACTGTTATGATTCCGCGGTTAAGTAAAATAACAGCAATTCATATATAAAAATTCACCTATTTTATACTGATAAAGTTGTTCTTAAAAATACAATACCATAAAAGCTCATAAAACTTAGATAACCCACAAAACATCAAACGCGTTATATTCAATTAACTACATTTATAATGTTGTGAGCAAAATTTTATAAGTCTGGCAATATTTACTTTTAACAATGGCACACTTACACATATTGCAAACTGCAATATGATTAAACCTTAACAAAAAAGTTAGCTTACGCTAAAAGCACTACATTAGCCAACAAAACTAGACACTGTTTGAAGGAATGTAACTACAGATATTGGCTTTGCGATATAACCGTCACAACCGTTAACCTTCATTTTCTCAATATCATCAGGAGCAACACTAGCCGTAACAGCTAACACAGGTGTTTGGGCAATTGCATCGTCTGCTTTCACGAGCTTTACGATATCATAACCACTCATTCCAGGTAAGTTAATATCCATCAAGATTAAATCTGGCTGACATTCTTTAGCAACACCATAAGCTTTGTCACCTTCTGGGCATTTTACAACGGCATAACCTT
>QKFK01000257.1 GCA_003252195.1 Rhodospirillales bacterium | reverse complement strand
CAAATTTATAAAAGAATATGGCAATAATAACATCTAATATTACAACAGCGGTTGCTATCAAATTAAGCTTTAATCCAGACTTTTTTAATGAGGCAAAAAAACCAGGGCCAACTTCAATGCCAATCGTATATACGAAAAGAACCAGCCCGAATAATTGAATGAATGCCATAGAATCGGCAACCATCGGAATGTTATATTTTTTTATAAAATATCCGCCGAATATGCCTGTAAATAACACACCGCCAACCCCGAGAGAAATATTCTTAAGGCGCAAGTTTCCTAGGGCGAGGCCTGCGGTAGAAATTATAGCTATCGCTAATAAAGTTATTGTAATATTATCCATTTGTTACGCTCATAGATTTGTATTTAATGTTTTTTATCATTCTATTTAACAAAATATAAAAATCAAATACTTTACCTATTTAACGTCTAAAAAAGGGTCGTAGACAAGGTTTTTAGAAAAAGTATCATTAAAAATAAAATCTATTTCAGTTACATCATCTGGATTGTTTTCTCTCCACTGATGGAGTTTTGTTTTTGTGCTAGATATATGTTCATCAATATTCTTTGAAGTTAGTTTCACCCCAAAATTATCGGTATAAAGTTTGTCAGTTGACAATATTGTATCTAAAACTTTGTCGCCGACCTCTTTTTTAAAATGTGATGGATCATAATAATATGGCATAAAGTTTCCTCCATCTTTCAATGATGGAACTTTAGTAGTGGTTATATTATTAAAGCCACTAAAGTCATATATATTATAAGCCTGTAGATTTGCCCTTGTAGCTTCTTCTTCATTTAAGCTAACCAAAGATTTTTTCCACTCGCTCCATTTGCTCCACAAGCCAACGGTATAAAGACTATTCCATAATCTTGCATGAGAGGGTAGTATCACGATATCTAACTTAATGTTATTGCGGTGGGCAAAACGTAAAATGGCGCGATATTCTTTTAGCGTGTCGAGCTCGGTTTTTTTATCATAAAAAGAATAGTCTGTAAATTTATCACCCTTCTTGTACCACATATCGCCAAACATATAATAAATCTCATATGCCAAAAACATTGCTCTTATTTTAATTTTATCATTGCTATTTCCAGCTAATTTCCATCTTCTGCCATCAATTAGGAAAGGCGATTTTTCTTCTATGCTCGGGCTTGATGGTGAGAGAGAGTAATATCCTGACTTTAATGCACTTTTTAATGCTTTCCATGATAATAAATGCTTTATGTAAAAGTCTTTTATTCCCCAATAATACATAAAGTTATTTTTTTGATATTGCTCAATAGTCTCTAACTCTTTGTCATTTTCATGATTCATGTTTGCGTTAAACATCATAAAATCTAAGGTTAGGATAACCTCTTGCAGAGGCTCTATTTTTTGAGCATATTCAATCATTTTTCTAATGTCATGAATATGAATTCTTGGGTAAGAAAAATTGAAAACAGGTTTGTCTTTAAAGCTTGGGTGAGATGGAGATAACCCTACTTCAGAGCGAGATGAGCCTATGATTAAGCTTCTGGGTTTAAGTTCGCTTAAGTATATTGCTTTAGCTGTAATGCTAGAAAAATCTGGCATGTCTGGTCGCTCTATATTAATGCGACTAGTGTTGTTGCCTCTAAATATCCTATATGGGTCTATAACAATTCCAATAATAATGGTAAGTATTATTATTGAGAACAATGCTGAGAGGAGAAGCTTTATATAATCTTTTGCGTTTGTCATCTATTCCCTTTCTAAAACTGAAAATAAAGAAAAGGGCTAATACGAGACATGCTTATAATAGCAATATAGCCAATTATGGTAATAATTAGGGCGTTAATCATATTAGGCTTCCACTGCCACTTGATTATAGATGTTGGCTTGTTTTTTCCAACATATGTATCTAAGGCAGGGGCGAATTTTTGCATGATTTGATACGTATTAGGGCAAACCCAGATAATAAAAATGCACAGTGCAAACATGCTAATTTCTGGCAGTCCTTTATAATAGGCGCTAGTAACAATGTGTGACGCTATTAATGGATAAAAATCGCTACTTTGCGGAATTATAGATAAGAATTGCGATGGAATTCTAATGCCTTTTGCTCCGAACATAATCTCATATATTTGTTTGGCTGCATCAAAGCTTTCTGCTCTAAACATTACCCACAATATGCTGACAAATAAGAAGGTTATTAAACGGCCTCCGATTAGGCGGTGTTTTTTAAATATAAAATTCCAGCCATGGTTTATAACTAAGGCAACTCCGTGACACAATCCCCACAAAGCAAAGTTCCACCCCGCACCATGCCATAAACCACCAATAAACATGGTTAAAAGTAGGTTTATATATTTGCGGATTTTGCCTTTTCTGTTTCCTCCTAAAGGAATGTATAAATATTCACGCAAAAAACGCGATAATGTCATGTGCCAGCGATACCAAAAATCTATGATGCTGTTAGCCTTATATGGCGAGAAAAAGTTTAGAGGTAGTTTTATTCCAAATAATAGCCCTAAGCCAATCGCCATATCAGAATAAGCAGAAAAATCAAAATAAAGCTGGAATGAATATGCAAAAACTCCGCACCACGCATCAAAGAAGCTAAATTCAGCATATTGGTGCAATGCTCTTTCAAACACTGGGTTTGCATAAACTGCCATAGCATCTGCTATGAATGTTTTTTTTGCCAAACCAATAAAAAATATACTAAGTCCTGTAGCTACTTTGTTGTAATCAGGCTTTGTGCAATCAAGGTTTTTATATTGTGGTAGGATTTCACTATGATGGGCGATTGGCCCTGCAATAAGCTGCGGAAAAAACACCACAAAAAAACAATATTCATAAAAAGAATATTTAGGGGCGTGTGAGCGATATGTGTCTACCTGAAAAGCAATCTGCTCAAAGGTGAAGAATGATATTGCAAGTGGCATAATCACATTGGTTAAATTAAACGATGAATGATAAAGATGATTAAATGAATTGATAAAGAAATCTGCATATTTGAAATATACTAGCAAACCAATGTTTAAGCATAGAGATAATAATAATATTGTTTTGCGTAATAAGCTAGATTTTATGGCAATGTCTTTGTGATATTGTAGCCCGATAATGTAATTGGCAATGAGAGAAAAACCAATGAACCATAAAAATGACAGGTTCCAATATCCATAAAATAATAAAGATGCCCAGACTAAAAAACTCATACTAGATTTCTTGCCAAATTTTGAACCAATGGCAAAAAAACCAAAAAAGACAATTGGCAAATAAATAAGCAAAAATATGTAAGAATTAAATAGCATCTATAAACAACCCCGCATTACGTGGATATTATAAATTTTACGCGAATTATTACAAGTAATAGATTTGTTATTGCAAAAAATGCTAGCTTTGTATAAAACTAATGATGCGTGTTCCCGTAGCTCAGTAGGATAGAGCAACAGTTTCCTAAACTGTGGGCCGGAGGTTCGAATCCTCTCGGGAACGCCATAAAACAAAGCCACCCTAATGGGTGGTTTTTGTTTTAGATGTGTGAATAAGGGTTCGAACCGTTAGGGTCGGTGAGAGTTGCTAGGAAGGAACGACCGAAGCAAGCTCGAACGAAGGAGCTTTTG
>QKFK01000245.1 GCA_003252195.1 Rhodospirillales bacterium | reverse complement strand
GTTTTAAATATCCCATCTTCCACATCAGGTAATGGATAATCAGGTATTCTAACAGGTTCAATATTAGTCACCCTTGCAACAGGAGGGCCTTTATGGCAAAGAGCCATCATTTGCGACACTTTTGCAGAATCGCCTTCTATATATATTTCAACGCTACCATCATAACGATTTCGCACCCAGCCTGTTAATCCAAGCTTTTTAGCCTCTTGAACTGTCCAGCCTCGAAACCATACACCCTGTACACGACCACTAACTTTTATATGAACTTTGCTTATTTCACTCATGCTATTTAATTAATAGATTGAATTGTTTCAACGAAGCGAGTTCTGCTTTTAGAATATCCCTTCTGTCCTTTGCTTCCCAATCTTCGCCCCATTCAGCAATTTGCCAATTCTCTTCCAATCTAGATAAATCAAAAGCCTCAAATTCATCTATTTTATTTTCATATAATGCCAGAGCTAAAATTGTTGAATGCATGTTAGCTGAAGCCACATAAACTAAGGTTAATGAAAGATCATCAAGCTCTTTACACAGTGCTTCAATTTTTTTAATAGCTTCTTTACTCTGCTTTACTGGCAAAATTCCACTAGTAGTCATAAATTTCGAGCCAATTTTCGACTCAAACCAACCTAAAATCTCGCCCCATTTTTCTTCTTGAAGCTGATACAAACCTTCAGGTTCTTCAACCCGATAAAACAACATGTCATTCTCAGCATGAGAAGATAATTCTGCGATAATTTCATCACGGCGAGAAGCAACTCTATCTAATGCCGTATTTACAAGCTTAGTAACTGGCATTAATTTAGGATTTATTTCCTCTTTCTGTTCATTCCATTCTTTAGCAACCGCCTCAGCAACTTTTTTTGAACAATTAAGAGCATTTTTATTCGGAGTTTTAAGTTCTCTAGAATCTAGCAACACCCTATATAAACTATTGGGTAATTCTTCAAAACTTGCTTCTTTATAAAATTTCTTCAATCCGTGCTTTAACATTCTATTTTCCAAAAGCCTTAAACAAATCTTTTTTCAAATCATCTATAGCCTTTTTGCCTTTCTCAACATTTTCTTTGCCGATAGTGCTATCTAATACGCTTTCTGGTTTCTTCGCCGTTGATTTAAAGTGTGTGCCATATTTTGAGTTTTTTAATGCATCATAGCAAACATCTGGAATATATGAGTATTTTTGCCCCATAACTCTTTCCCCAACTAAAGATAATCCGCCTGTTGCTAATGCAGCTCCAACAGTTGCAGCTGTTTTACCTATCTCTGCGTCATTAACCCCAATTGACGGGCTTGCTAATGTACCTTTAACCGCCATAACAGAACTTAAAATATTGGTAATTCCTGATTGCAAAGCATCTTTAGTGTACGGGCTAAACATGATGTTAATTTTTTCATTATCAAGATTGATGTTACCATCTAAATACAAAGCTGCTTTATCACTATCAAGCGCAATTGATTTATTAATCAGCACCTTTCCACCAGCAAAATCTGTACGTACTACAGCACATCTCACATCAAGTTTTTCAGTTTTAAAGCCAGTTGTCCCATTAAACAATGCCTTAAAATTATCAAGAATATTGCCTGAAAGCAAACCTACATAGCCACTTTCTAAAGACATTCCATCACTAACAATTATTGAGCTACCACTCAAATTTTTAGCCAAAGCTTTAGCTGTTTTACCAGAGGTTTTAATATTGATATCAACCAAATTGCTCTTTTCATTTTGAATTGCAATTTTAGTTGAGCTCTCTACAAAATCGCTAAACTTCAATCCGTCACCTTTAAGGCTAAAACTTGCCTGTGTGCTATTAGCGCTATAAGCAGCATCAAAATCAACTTTTGCACCACCTAATATCACAGATGTGTCATTCAAATTAAGCTCACCATTGGCAATAATAATTTTTGCCAAAAAGTCCTTAGCAATCCTTGCTTCTTTATTACCAACTCTATCAAGCTTTAATCCAATATCTGCGTTAAAATCTTTTAAGAATGACAAATCAACATCAGTATTTGGAATAAGCATCTCTTGCTTAGGTGAATCTTTTTTAGATTTAGCAGCGGATGGAGCATCGGTTCCGTTGCTAGCATGAGCCTTGTTGTAAGCATCGCCTGCCTCAGCAAACTCGGCCATATCTAAGTTAGACAAAGATGTATCAAACTTAACATATGGTTTTGCACCAAGATTATCTAATTTACCTGAGAATTCTAACGCGCCAGAGCCAATATTGCTCCCTTCACTTGCTATATAATAAATACCGTCTTTTTCATAAAGCTTAAAAGATATTTTACTATCAGGCATTGGCAGTGATTTTTTATCCAGACTAATATCAAAACTAATATCAAATCCTTTAGCTTTGAGAATCTCTTCACCAATATTACCTGCAGCCTTAAGCTTAATTCCTATAACATCTCCATTTATCTCTATTGGCATTTTCTTTTTGCCAATATCTAATAGCTTGCCCATGTTAATCGCTAACGTAACTTTCTGACCATCAATATCAGCGGCGGTCTCGATCTCTGTACCAAACGATGAATCTGCAATTGATAATTTGCTTAAAACAATATTTTGTGTTGAACCTGTTTTATTATCTTTAACAACCAAATGCGCATCTTTTATCAAAACGCTTTCAAGGTGAATGTTAGGTAAAGACAATTCAGAAGTTGCTTCTGTGATTTTTTCTTCCTCGGCTTTTTTATCTGCCTCTGCAACCTCAGTTGTTGCTTTAGCTTCGCTAGTTACCGCGGGTTTTTCTTTAGAAAAATCATAATTAACCTGACCTGTTTTAGACGTTTCCAGACGAACTTCTGGAGACAATACTGCAATTTCTTGAATCGAAATCTGACCTTTTATGAGCGGAAGCAAATCGAGACTAAAACGTATTTCTCCAACATTTAACATATCTTCAGAAGATGCCCATGAAGCATTAGAGAAAGATACATCATTGACACTAAAACCAAAATTACGACCAATATTAAGTTTTATATCACCCTTAATATCTAGGGTACGCCCAGTTTGTTCATAAACCAACTCACGAATAGTGCCTTTATATTGATTCAAATCCAAACGAGATAAAGCATAATAGCTTCCTGCCAAACCAACAACAAACAAGCCCAACGCAACCAACAAAGCAATTTTAACTTTTTTCATAATATCATCACCCCAATAGCTGTATTATTACATCATCTAATTCAGCAAATTTATTAATAATTATATCTGCACCTGCATTTTGCAAGTCAACCGAAGAATTATACCCCCATGAAACACCAACCGCTTTAGCTCCTGCATTCTTAGCTGTTTGCATATCATATACGCTATCTCCAACCATCACGATATTAGCCATATCAACGCCAGTTTCTTTAGATGCTTCTATTAGCATCGCAGGATTCGGCTTACTTGGGCTTCTATCTGCAGTTTTAAGACAAATAAAACGCTTTTCCATATTATACAATTTTAGGATTTCTTGCAACGCAGGAAAGGAGTTTCCTGTAGCTATCCCCAGCAAATAACCTTTGCCTTCTAATTTATTTAAGATTTCTTCGACACCATCAAACAATGGGTCTTTATAACCGCTACCACGCAATTTAGAGACTTCTTCTTTAACCTCATCGGCTATTTGCATTAACTCAGCATCACTAACATCAGG
>QKFK01000134.1 GCA_003252195.1 Rhodospirillales bacterium | reverse complement strand
TGATGTTACAATCGGAGCATCAGAAATTCGATAATTAGCTTTTTTAAAGAAGTTCTCTTTAGTTAGGGGTTTGTTTTGCAAATCTAAAACTAAGTGAGCATATTCTAGAAATTCTTGTGTACATATTCTGCCAAGCTTTTTGTTTATATTGCTCTGTGAGAAGTTGTTTTTCAAAATCTCGGCAAATTTAGAAAAGCTCTTACCTTCAATTAGAAGGTTATTGTTTTTTAAATATGCTGCAATTTTTTTAGAAGCTAATAGCTCAGACTTATTTTCTGAAAAACCAAAGCTGAACGAAAGCTCTTTGTTTAGCTCGGCTTTTTGTTCGTTTGTTATGTCTATAGGCTTAAACATTACGCAATCTACCTGTTGTTATTTCTTGTAGATGTTAGATAGCGAATTATGTTTTTAGTTCTTATAATTGGAGCTTTGTTTTGTCTTGTGTTATTGATTCTAGCTCCAACAGTGGTGCTATTAGTGTTTCTAATTTTCATTTTATACATAGCAATATTAAATGCGCTTATATTGCGATAATCTTTTTTAATCCCAGAGCTGGATTTTTGCCATAGGTTTTGCAATGAAGCTGGAGAAGATGAAAAATACTTTGATGAAACAATTGTTTTAAAAGATGCAACGGTATCACCAGATAAAATTTTAAAATCTTTTTTAAGGTCTGTGGCATTAAGCAAGCTTTTTGATTTTATCATAATAGAATTAAGTAGTTCTGGCTCTTTGGTTGCTAGAATTACTAAATATGAGTGCTTTCGATAAGGAAGGTTAAGCTCTTGTTCTATTCGCTTAGACAATAAATCTGTTTTATTGGTTTTATCATTGTGAGAATTAAGAACATCTTCGATTTGATAATAATTGCCATTAGATACGGCATATGCTGCGGTTGTGCTATCTTCTAGTTGTCCAGTACTTCCAGTGTATTTATGATAGAATTTTGCTGTTTTATAAAAGTCATTTTTATCTAATGGGTCTGCAACAAAGTCTAAATAATCAGAGACTACATTTAGTTTTTTGTTGTAAATAGAGTTCCATATAGTTGGTGCAACTGAATATTCAGCAAAGCCAAAAAAGTCTTCTTTGTTGAATTTTTCTCCTTGCAATGACAATATCATATGAGCAAATTTTAGTTGGTCATTTACTATAATATTATCCAGAGAGCGAGTTAAGGTGCGTTTAGACATTTCTTTAGTGGCAAATTTGCTAGTAAATTCTGTTATGCCTTCGCATTTTTTTGCAAATTCAGTGTTGCTACTCATTAATGAGGCAATGCTACTAATAAGTTGCAACGTATTCTCGCTCTTTGAAAGAGTTTCAAGAATATGTTTATCTTCAAAAACTATTGGTTCAAAAGGCATGAAAATTATCTCACACGCGATCTATGAATTGCTTCAGCAACATTGCTAGCTTTTTGTGCCTGCAAAATACTATTGCGGTTGTAGCATCTTTTATATTCGAGAATAGGCCTCTGAATTTGTTTAAATCCAGCGCTAGCACCTTCCCACAATTTTTTAATATTAGCAGGGGTGTCTTTAAACATCGGAGATCTAAATATGTTGCTTAAATATGATGAGTGATCTTTTGCTATGCACTCATCTTCTGTGTGAATGTTGTAACATATATCTGAGCATTTTAAATATTTGTTATCACTAGATAGAATTCTTTCTATAGTTTTTAATTCACTTTTTTTGTTATCGTACTCAGAAACAGCTGTTCCTATAATTGTTCCATCTATTCCGCTAGTATGATCAATAATCAATACACCTTGGTCACTTCCACCAGCTTTTTCATAAAGATAGTTTTCACCATTTGTTATATCAGATCTTAAATCATCAATGTTTAATGGATCATTAGCCTCTAAAAGCAAATTGTCTAATGTTTCAAGGTTGCCTGTGGCAACTGCAGCAACAATAGGCCTTACTTTTACAGGGTTTGGAGATAGGTTGTGTATCCTTAAGTTTGTTGGTTTTATTAAATCTTTTTTATTAAGTTTGTATGACCCTGTATTGGTAAGGAACATATTTATGTCGCCTAGATATTGTGAGGCCATAATATCTAAAATAATAGGCGATCTATGAGAATTATGAGAAAATAAATCATCATGTGTTATGTGATTATTTTGTAGTTTTAATATAGCCTCTATCTGAGGTAAAAACTCTGGAGATGCATGTTTATTAAATGATTTAAGTATGTTTTTCTTGCCAGTATTGCCATCTAATTTAGTGTCAATAAATTCTATAAGATTGTGAAACTCTTCACCTAAAACTCCATTTTTTATTTGATAACGAATAAAGTTGCTAAGTCCAATATGAGCCATGTCACTACTATTGTCTTTATAGTGGCTGTATAAATCTGGTGCCTCATTAGGCGTTGGCAATTCATATGATTTATATGTCATCTGGCAAAGGCTCTCTTCATTCTGGTTGTCATAAAATTCTCGTTACCGTGGTTTCTTTCTTTAATTAAAGATTTGTGCAGGGCACTCATATATGTTGAACGTGTGTCTTTATCGTTTTTTATATCTTGGTTTATACTCTTCCATAAGTTTTTCATATCACTTGAAGATGAAATAAATATAGACGATGTTAAAATATGTTTGAACATATTTTTATCAACTTTTCCTTTTTCGCTAAAATCTTGAGCAATATCTGTAGCATTAATTCTGTAATTGCTGGCTTTAATATAATCAATAACATCTTTTTGTGAATGGGCAAAAGCCACATATAAAAGAGATTTTCCCATAATTAGATTTGATGAAGAATTAATAGGAGTAGCTGATTTGTCTAGCCATTCAGTTTTTGTTATTTGAGAATTATCCCTCTTAGCTATGTTAAAGGCATCTATTATTGATCCATGCTGAGCTAAAGCACTTACTGCAGTGCCTTGTTCGCTAAACTCGCCATTACGGTATAACTCAATTTTCTTAAATAAATCATTCTTTGTAAAAGGGTCTTTTATGAAATCTAAATATTCAGAAACTTGTTTAAACTTACCATTTTCAATGATTGTCCAAAAATTAGATGAGTTTTTTTTCTGGTCAAATTCGGTAAAAGTATTTTTTGATATGCTAATATTTGCAATGTCTGCTACAAAATGTAAGTTTTGCAATTGATTGTATTTTACAACATCGGCGATGTTGCTTGCTACTTTGTGAGTTGATATAACCCCACTCAGAATTTCTGTTAAAGATTTGATGTTTGGAAAAGCTTCTTTGAACTCTTTATTTTCATCATAATATTGGTCAATTGTTTTTGCCAAAAGGCTTTGGCTACGAGATGCAAGTCGTAGCTCACTGATTATTTTCTCATTATTAAAAACAATCGGTTTAAACATCTATCTACCACACCTCTTTTTCATCTGTAGCAGGTTGTTTTTGTTCGCATCTCTTATTTTTGCCTTTTGTAATATAATGCCATAAGCTGTGTGGTTAGGCTTATATGCTTTTATAGAAGCTGACGCTCCTTCCCACATTTTATTGATATTACACACTGAATCTATAAACGGTGACCTAAAACCAAATTACGAAAAGCTATATCTAAACTGTCATTAGTTTTAGAAAAATCATAGGCAATATCTGCACAAGATATCGTTTCATTCTGAGAACGTATTATTTTATTTAATAAGCGTGGTTTTTCTTGAGCTAATATAACTAGTAGGTTGTATCCACCTTGTCCAACCCATGTTTCTTCGGCTGTGTTAATTCTAGTATCTGCTAAGTCTTTTTTGGTTGTTTTTTCACCAAGGCTGTTTATTACTTCCTCTAAATAATCATATTTCGAGTGGGTGACAGCATAAGCGGCAACTTTTCCTATAAGAGAATAACCGTCATCCTTTTTGAAAGTAGTTTCCTTAAAGAAATCTTTTTTATGGATAGGATCTCCAATAAATTTGCAATAGTCACATATGTTATAGGTGCTTCTATAAACCAATGAATTTATTATTGGAGACCTTAAATACGATTTGTCACCTTTCTCTTGGTTAATAGTAAAAAAATCATCTTTCGATAGTTTTTCATCATTAAGTGAAAGCATATAATGAGCAATATCAAGCTCACCAGCGTTATTAATGTGGTTTAGGTGTTTTGTGATGGTGTCTTTATTTATGGGCTCATCTTCTTTGAAACGTTTAAAAAAACTTTCAAAACGTTCTGAATTATCAGCAACCGTGGAGATGGATTTTAGTGAGCCAAAGCTAGCTCTAAAATCATTAGCGCTATTTATATTACCTGTATTCTCTACCTCTAACGGCTTAAAAACCATTGTGCCCCCAAAATAAACTAATATTAAGCTTTGTAAGTATCATTTTCCCAGAAAATGGTTTTCTTAATAGGGTTGCGCTCAACAATGCTATTTAAATGTTGTGTTGCAATAGAAGCATTCTTTGGAATAAAGATTGTTTGAGTTGCCAAATTTTGAATGGCATCTTCTAATTCCATACATGTTTCTACAGTTGCTACTTTAGCATCATTAGAGATTATTTGTTGTTCCCAACCTGTTTTAACAAGATAAATCTCATTACCAATAGGGCGGGCAAGCGCTTTTTGTCTTGCCACCCATGTTGATAATTCTTTTACAAATTCTTCGTTGTTATTTTGCATTATAACATT
>QKFK01000218.1 GCA_003252195.1 Rhodospirillales bacterium | reverse complement strand
AATTTTCTTAGCATATTGTTGACCTGCTTCCCATCTATTAAAACTATCAGAATCTTTAGCCATTAATAAGGCTCTCTCTGCGTCTGTATATTTAACATCTAAGATAATTGGAGCTGTAAAACCTCTGTTTAATGACATAACAGGTGGCTCATTAACCCCAACGAACTTAAATGTTTGCTCTTCTTGATTAAAGATAACTGTCTTACTTGTAGAAGAGCTATCTTTACCCTCTCCATCAAGTAACAAATTCATATCATTACCCTTAGAATCAAGTAGCCCAATTGTCATTGGCATAAAGAATGCTTCTTTAGGTGAACCATCTGGGGTTGGTTTAGTGTTTTGCTTTAACTTAACTTCATATGTTTTTGTTTTTGCATCATATTTACCAACAGCTTGAACATTTGGTGTACCAGCTTGAGTGTACCAACGCTTAAACTGAGTTAAGTCAATTTTAGATACGTCTTGAATTGTATCAAGCCATTCATCAATAGTTACAGCCTGACCATCATAGCGGCTAAAATATTCATCAGTTGCCTTGCGGAATGTTTCCTCTCCAAGCAAGCTCTTAGTCATACCAATAATCTCTGAACCTTTTTCATACACTGTCATTGTATAAAAATTGTTCATTTCTATAAAAGATTCTGGCAATACAGGAGCTGCTAAAGGACCAGCATCCTCTGGGAATTGTTTGGTTCTAAGAGCTTTAACATCATCTATTCTTTTAACTGAGCGAGAACGCATATCAGAAGAGAAGTCTTGGTCTCTAAATACGGTTAAGCCTTCTTTTAAGCTCAAGTTAAACCAGTTTTTAACGGTTACCCTATCACCTGACCAGTTATGGAAATATTCATGGCCAATTACTGCTTCAATTCTTTCATAATCCAAATCTGTAGCGGTTTTTGGGTCTGCTAAAATATATTTATCATTAAAGATATTTAGCCCCTTATTCTCCATAGCTCCTTGGTTAAAGTCAGATACGGCAACGATGTTGAACAAATCTAAATCATATTCTCTGCCCCACTTTTCTTCATCCCATTTCATAGAATTTTTAAGTGCTTCCATAGCAAATGATGCTTGAGATTCCTTGCCTTTTTCAACATATATGCCGAGCTTGACTTCTCTGCCTGACATGGTGATGAATTTATCTTCAATATGCCCTAAATCGCCACCTACAAGCGCAAATAAGTATGATGGTTTTGGGAATGGATCTTCCCATTTAACATAATCCCTACCATCTTCTAACTTACCTTCTTCAATTGGGTTACCATTAGATAGCAAAACAGGAAGCTCGCCTTTATCTGCTTTAATTAAAGTAGTGAATTTAGCCATCACATCAGGGTGGTCTGGGTAATATGTAATTCTTCTAAAACCTTCAGGCTCACATTGGGTGCAGAAATTACCACCAGAAACATAAAGACCTTCTAACGCAGTATTTTTTTCTGGGTGAATGTTATTATTAATAGTTAAAGTGAATTCTGCAGGAGGGTTAAGAAGCGTAAGACCATCTTTTTCAAGCTTATATTCTTTTTCGTCCAAAAGCTTTCCATCTATGGCAATAGAAACAAAATCAAGCTCATCCCCATCAAGCTTAAGTGGGCGAACGCCCTCTGCTCTATCATAGTCGCTTTTAATTTTCATTGTTGATTTAACTTTGGTGGTTTCTTTATCCAAATCAAACTCTAAATCAACTGTATCTATCTTATAGTCAGGCTCTTTATAGTCTTTAAGAAACTTTTCAACCACTGCATTATTATTTTCTGCTTCCATAACTCCCCCAATGAAAAAATTTGTCTATTATCGAAATAATTATAAGCATACTCACAGGCATTTCAATATTAATTATCTAAAAACGTGCAATTAATAGAAAATCGGCACTTTTTATGCAATAATAATTAAAACTAACTTTACTAATTATACTTATAATTTGCTGTAAGTATTATTTCGTATTTGAGGTGAAACATGGCATTGTTGCGTCGTAGAATAAATAACGCAGAAGAAATTGCAAAATACAGATTAAAATCTGCTCTAAATATAATAGCCTTAGAGCCACGCTTAATGTATGATGCAGCTGCTGTTGATGCGGCCCTCACAGCGACTAGCGATAATCATGACACAACAGATACATCAGATAGCTCAGATTCCTCCACTGACCATGTTACCCCAACCGCAACCAGTGATGCAGACAGCCTTAAAAGCGCTTTTGTAAGCCAAACGGCGATACGTTTTGAAGAAAACGATGGGCAATATGCAGAAAATGTTAAATACGCTGCAAGAGGGCAAGGATACACCCTGTTTATTACAGATGATGGTGCTTATTTAACACTCCAAGCTAGTGGCTCAGATGATGTTACAGCAATTCATATGTCATGTGTGAATGGTAATGAAAACGCTATCGTAAATGGTGTTAGCGAGCTTATAACTAAAAGCAACTATTTAATTGGAGATTCATCTGAATGGATAACTAACGTATCTAACTTTGAAAAAGTTTCTTTCTCCGACGTTTACGATGGCATAGATATGATTTTGTACGGAAGCGATGAAGGAAAGTTGGAATACGACTTTGTTGTTGATGCTGGTGTTGATTACCACCAAATAGAATTGTCATTTGATGGCTCAGAATCTCTTTCAATAGACAGCGATGGAAATTTAGTAATTGGAACCGTTGACGGCAATTTGGTTCAAGACAGCCCTGTTGCCTATCAAATTATTAACGGAGAAACTGTTTATGTAGACGCAACATTCCATATGAATGAGAATGGCACAGTGTCATTTGATATTGGTGATTATGACACCACCCACGAACTATATATCGACCCTGTGTTGCATTACTCAACTTATTTAGGAACAAGCGGTGATGAAACATGGTCTGGTGGCGATGTTGCAACTGATAATAATGGTAACACATATGTTACAGGCTCAGTTTCAGGTTCTGGCTTCCCTGCTTCTACAGGTGTTCAGTCAGAAGATTGGATTGGTGGCATAGACTCATTCGTTACAAAATATGATGAGAATGGCGTTATTTTATACAGTACATATATTGGCGGAACAGGTGATGATATTGCTGGTGGTATTGCTATTAGCGATAGTGGTGATGTTTATATATCAGGAACAACATTCTCAACTGACTTCCCTACAACAGATGGTTCTTCTGCTTTAGGAGGAACATCATATGCCTATATAGTTAGCCTAGATAATTATGGCGTTATAGATTTTGGAACAAATATTGGTGGAACTCTTGGTAACACAACAGCAAATGACATAGCTGTTGATGCTTCTGAAAATGTTTACATTACAGGCGCCACAGATGCATCTGATTTTTACACAACACCAAATGCAGCTTACAATACCATAAAAGGTGGTCAAGATGCTTATGTCTTAAGCTTAGATACATTAACAGATACAATTACATACAGCTCTCTTATTGGTGGTAATGGTGATGATATTGGTTATGGCGTTGATATTGATGCAGCTGGAAATATGTATATTGCAGGACAAACAGGTTCAACTAACTATATTACAAGTGCATACAAGTGCATTAAGACAAGTTGACCAAGGCGGTGAAGATTTATTCCTCACCAAATTTAATGTAGATGGCACGCTTGGATATAGTACATATCTTGGCGGTAATTTAGATGAATTTGGCCACAGCTCTATGCTTGCAGTTTCTGACGATGGAACAGCATATGTAGTAGGAACATCTGAATCTATAGATTATGTAAGGCAAAATGCACAACAAAATGCTCTAAATGGTGATAGCGACGGTGTTTTGACTGTTGTTGATACAAATGGCAATACTATTATGAGTACATATGTTGGTGGCAGTGGCAATGATGGACTTACATCAGTTGCTCTTGACGCTGTTGGTAATATTTACGCATCTGGATATACAGATAGTACAGATTTTAATTTAGTTAACCCTATTCAAAGTACTCTTGGTGGGGGAATAGATGGCGTGTTAATTAAATTTAACACTCTAGGTCAAATGCTATTTTCAACTTATATGGGCGGCGCTGGTGATGATATAATTCACGCAGTTGCCGTAGATTCTAACAATGATATTTATATCGCAGGTTCTACCACATCTGATGATTTAACAACGACAGCAGCATCTGGCTCTCCTGAACAAGAAAATCTAGAAGGTGCAAGTGACTTTTTTGTTGCTAGAATTAGAGGCAATGCTTCCCCTACTATAAATGATGATGCAACATTCGACTTAGACAACATTCTTGAAGATGCTACAAATGTTAATGGTATTTCAATTTATGAGTTAATGTCTGGCAATGTAACTGACGTTGATAGCTCTGTTATAGGTATTGCAATAATAGGACTAACTGAATCTGCCAATGGAGTATGGCAATATAGCACAGATTCTGGCGTTACATGGCAATCAATATCATCAGTTAGTGAAACCAATGCCTTATTATTATCTGGATATGTAACATCTAGAATCAGATTTATACCTAATGCAGATTGGAGCGGAAGTGCTACTTTTACATTTAGAGCTTGGGACCAAACTGGTGGCACAGCGGGAACTTACACCAATGTTTCTATAAATGGTGGCGGAACTCCATATAGTAGTAATACTGGCGTAGCATACCAAACCGTGGAGCCAGTTCCTGAACTACCAACTGTAAGTAATGCCGTCACAGACGAAGGAACATTATCAACATCTGGTTTGGTGATAACACCATCTGTGTTAGATAATGGAACAGTAACTCACTACAAAATCACTAATATCAGCAATGGTATTTTATATTTATCAGACGGAACAACCGTGGTTAATGAAGGAGACTTTATTACCGTAGCTCAAGGCGCTGCAGGTCTTAAATGGATGCCAACTAATAAAGCTGCTACTGGTACATTTGGAATTACCGCAGCAACCGCTGCCGACGATGACCACCTAGGAGATGGGCAAGTAACTGCGGTGGTAACCGTTAATCCAGTTGCAGAAACCCCTACTGTTCCAGATGTTACAACAGATGAGGACACATTATCATCACCAATCATTATTGTAAAAAATGTAAATGATGGCTCAGAGGTAACCCACTTTAAAATTACTGATATTACAGGTGGTAGATTATTCAAAGCAGACGGAGTAACAGAAGTTTACTCAGGTGATTTCATTACATCACTGGAAGCTACAGCTGGTTTAAGGTTCTTGCCAGATGCCAACTCAACAACGACAGGCACTTTTGGTGTTCAGGCCTCTATGGCTGGAAATGACTCTGGGCTCGGAGGCGATATTGTAACAGCTAATGTACATGTAAACCCAATAGCCGACCCTCCAACTGTTACTACAGTTACAACTAACGAAGATACAATGTCTGGATATATTATCATATCCAGAGATCCAAATGATGGAGACGAAGTAACCCATTACTTGATTACAAACATTCAAAACGGAACTTTATATTTAGCTGATGGCGTAACTCAAATTAACAATGGTGATTATATTACTGTTGCTCAAGGTATTACTGGGTTACGTTTTATGCCTACTGCAAATTCATTTGTAGATGGAACATTTGATGTTCAATCAAGTTTATCTGCCAGTGCTTCTGGGGTTAGTGCAGATGTAGTTCATGCAACAGTAACAGTAAACGCAGTTGCTGACCAAGCCAATGTATCTACAGCACAAACATTAGAAGAAATGCTCACAAATGATGCATATTTTATTAGGGTAAATTCAGTTGATGGAGATGAAGTAACTCACTTTATGATCAACAACATTACCTATGGAACATTATATCTAGATGATGGTGTCACACAGATAAACAATGGTGATTTTATTACAGTTGCCCAAGGTCTAGCTGGACTAAAATTTGTTAGTGATGGAAGTGGCAACGATTCATCATTTTATGTTTATGCATCATTATCTGCATCTGCGGCTGGTGTTGGTTCAACCCCACCAGCTATTGTTAGCGTCAGCGCTGTAGCCGAAGCTCCTAACGTAACAACTGGTGATGCTTCCTCTACAGTAGAAACCAAGAGCGGTGGTTTAATTATAACAAGAAGTGTTTTAAACGGTCCTGAAGTTAAATACTTCCAAATTACAGGTATAACTAACGGAACACTATATTTAGCAGATGGAACAGAAGTTCATAATGGGGACTTCATATCTGTGATAGATGGAATACAAGGCCTCACATATAAACCAACTGTTCGTAGTGATAATTACTTCCTAGTTAAGGCTTCAACAACTAATGACGCTACAGGACTAAGCACTGATTCAACCAAAGCTGTTATAATTGCACCTGTACTACCATCTCCATCAGAAATAAAACAAAAAAGTTATTCTGAAAGACACTCTCCATCGCAGGCACAAACAATTGGAAACAACCTTGATAGAATAGCAAAACAGGATATCGATAGCTCAGTCTCTTTTAATGATGAATCTTATTCTCTTGCGAATGAAGAAGCTTATAATTCTGAGCTAAGCTATACAATTAACAATATTCGATACGCTGCAATGCAAATTGACTTACCTGTAACACATAGCGATCAACAATTAATGCTAGATGAAACAATATATAAAGCACGTATGGCAGGCATGATTGGTGTTTTAGACAGCCCAATAACTAAAATCCTTGGAGCTGTTCCGTTTACCAATGAAGAATTGAGCGAAATTGTTGATGCAGGTGATAATTATCAAGAGTTTGATGCTAATGGCAACTTAAT
>QKFK01000023.1 GCA_003252195.1 Rhodospirillales bacterium | reverse complement strand
GTCATGTAAATGGTTTTAAGCGCAGGCAAAATAATTAAAACAGCACTAATAACACATAGTAAGAACAGGAACATTCTTCTTAAGTAACGCCCAGTATTTACCATGATTAGAATTACCTCGCGATAATAGTGAGAGATAATTGATCGCTGTATGAGTTATCTGGTTTTTCAGTAATTAATTTGAACTCAATATTGCCAGAGTGAATACCCAACTCGCTTAATAAGTAGCGAATATTGAGTGCTCTGTACATGCCAGTTTTACGGGCTGCTTTTTCATCTTCTGGATTGCTTGTGTATGAGCGAATCTTTATCAAAGAATTTTCTTTATCAGTAACACCACTGATTAATGTAGTGATAAGAGTTTTGTTCTCATCGCTTAGGTCAGATGCCGCATGGTCAAAATAGACTGTTAAGTTTGCGTCTTTATCAAATGCTTCTTTAACTGAACCATTTGGAACAGTTGGCATTGTGTTTGTTTGAACTTCAACTTGCTCGTTTGGCAAAATTGATTTTGGAGCATTAGTAGAAGTTGTTTCTTCTGCTTCTGGAGTTGTTTCAGGCTCAACATCATTAGAGGTTTCTGTAATAGCTTTATCTTCAGTTGTAGTTACTGTAGATGTTGCTTCCTCATGAGCTTCTGCCATTTCTTTATTTTCAACAGGCTCAGAAGGAATAGAAATTTTATCTTCAGTTGTTGAAGGTGTTATAACTTTGATAGGCTCTTTGTTTTCAACTTCTATTTCTTTAACTTCGGTTGAAACTTCTGGAGCTTTTGTTTTTGCTGGTTGAGGCTTCTTTGCCACAACTTTTTTGTGTTTAGGTTTTGCAGGAGCAAGTGTAACAGGCTTGTTATCTGGCTCTTTTAGTATAACCTCATCACTCATATGAGACATACCAGGCATTAAGAGTTTTTTGTTCATAGGAACAGCAATCTCTTTAGGAACAGAATAACTATCAATGTTATTTGCGTCTAAATTTTTTAAAACGCTTAAATCAATACTAACGTCTGGGCCAAAATCTGCCTCTCCACTATTAGCGAAAGTAGCAGATGTTGATAATCCAACGATTAAGGCTGAAGTAATAATCAATGATTTAAAATTCTGTGACACTTTTTTGCCCCTTAAAAGTTTTAATTTCCGATACTATACAATATTTTTTTTGCAATGTCTCTATATGCTTTATTACACATTTAGCATTTGCATAATTTCTTTATGTAAGTTGCGGTTACATGCCAAAATATTGCCAGATGTGAAAGCAGCCTTAGAATTGTCAACACGAATGTCTGATTCTACGCCAACTTGGCAAACAGCGCCACCAGCTTCTTTAACAATAATAATACCAGCTGCCATGTCCCAAGCTTTTAATCCTAATTCCCAAAAAGCTTCAATTCTTCCTGCTGCCACAAAGCATAAATCTAAAGCACCTGCGCCAAAGTCACGCAAGCCAGATGTCTTTGTAATAACGTTTTTAACTTGAAGAAGATATTTGTCATAATCTGCACCACAATCACAATATGGTGAGCCACAAGCAATTAGAGCCTCGTTTATTTTTGAACGACCAGAAACACGCAATCTGCTGTCGCCTCTAGCTGTTGCTAAATAAGCACCAAAGCCTTTTTCTGCATAAAATAGTTCATCACTAATTGGGTTATATACAACACCTGTTGTAATCTCACCTTTTTCTTCTAGCGCAATAGAGATACCAAAGTGAGGGATACCATGTAAAAAGTTTTTAGTGCCATCTAGAGGGTCGATAATCCATCTACGCTCAGTGTCTTCACCAACAACTTCTGTGCTTTCTTCTGTTAAGAAGCCATAAGTTGGGCGAGCTTTTGAAAGCTCGCGCACTAAAGTTTTTTCCGCCTGCATGTCGGCAGATGAAACAAAATCAGCAGTTCCTTTTTTAGAAACCTGAAGTTTTTCTACTTCTCCGAAGTCACGAGCCATACCTCTACCTGCTTTTTTTGCAGCGGCAATCATAACATTCAAATTTGGAGATAATACAGGCATTTCGATATCCTTATTCTTTATATATATTTTAAGTTAGTCTTTAGATCTTTCTACATAAGAGCTGTCTTCAGTTGCAACAACTAATCTGTCACCTACATTAATAAATGGAGGAACCATAACTCTTACGCCATTATCCATAATAGCAGGCTTATCAGATGAAGCTGCTGTTTGTCCTTTAACTACAGGCTCTGTTTCCATAACAGTTAAAACAACTTTTTTAGGAAGCTCAACACCAATAGGTTTGCCTTCAATAAAGTTTGCAATAACTTGCATTCCATCTTGTAAGAACACTGCTGGATCGCCAACATCGTCTTTACCTAGTGTAAACTGCTCATAAGTTTCAACATCCATGAAAGTAAGCAAGTCGCCATCAGCGAACAAATATTGTGCATCTTTTTCTTCTGACATAAGTTTTTCAACAGTGTCAGCAGTTCTCCAACGTTCGTTAGATTTGTTGCCAGATGCGATATCGCGCATTTCAACTTGAATAAATGCACTGCCTTTACCTGGTTGTAATAATTTAATTTTCAATACAGCCCATTGTTTGCCTTCGCTCTCGATAACCCAACCTGGACGAATTTGATTTGCTTGAACTTTCATTGTTGTTTCTCTCTATTGTTTGCGCTATAAATTTTTTAGAAAATTATATAATGGTGCAAGTTAGCAGGTAAAAGTCTTGCAATCAACACCGATTTTCAATCTTAGGAGAAAATTATGCCATTACAAACTAGACCAGAAAAATCAGATATAAATAAAGTATGGTGGAATCGTGATAATTACGCCAAGCAATTACCACACCTTGTTAAACGCCAGAAAATGGTAAAAATGGTAAGGGATTACTTTGATAATGAAGGTTTTTTTGAAGTCGAGACACCTGCTTTAGAGGTTTCTCCTGGGATGGAAGTTCACTTAAAAGCCTTTGCAACAGAGCTTGAAGAGCCTTTTACTGGTGATATGAAAAAGCTTTATCTGCATACATCGCCTGAATTTTGTATGAAAAAATTATTGGTTGCGGGCTTGCCTAAAATTTATCAGCTCGCAAAAGTGTTTAGAAACGGTGAACGTTCAACCCACCACCACCCAGAATTCTGCATGATTGAATGGTATAGAGCAGGGGATGATTATTATAAATTGATGGAAGATTGTGTGTATCTATTGCAAAAAAGCGCAGAATTTTCTGAAGACAGACTCCTAAAATATGAAGGTGTAACCTGTGACCCATTTAAAGAGTGGGAACGTTTTACTATTGAAGAGCTCTTTATAAAATATGTTGGCTTTGGTGTTTTAGATACTATTGATAACCCATATTCACATAATCCTAGCCCAGAAGAGCTACGTAAGCGCGCCCATTCAATCGGGATTAAAACCGACGCTTCTGACACATGGGAAGATATTTTCTTTAGAATTATGCTAAATAAAGTTGAACCACATTTGGGCTTTAATGGTGTTCCTACCATTATATACGAGTACCCACTATGTTTAGCAGCATTATCTCGTCAGTCACCAAAAGATGAAAGAGTAGCTGAAAGATTTGAGCTATATGTATGTGGCCTTGAGTTAGCCAACGCGTTTTCAGAGTTAACAAACGCAGAAGTGCAATTAAAACGCTTTGAAGATGAGCAAGAAGCCAAACAAAAAATTTACGGCTACACTTT
>QKFK01000150.1 GCA_003252195.1 Rhodospirillales bacterium | reverse complement strand
CATCGTCTGCTTTCACGAGCTTTACGATATCATAACCACTCATTCCAGGTAAGTTAATATCCATCAAGATTAAATCTGGCTGACATTCTTTAGCAACACCATAAGCTTTGTCACCTTCTGGGCATTTTACAACGGCATAACCTTCATCCTCAAGCAAATCACCAAAAAGCATAAGATTAAGCTCGTTATCTTCAATGACTAATATTTTTTTCTGCATATCTTACAGCCCCTTATTATTTTTCTCTCTTAATATATTAACCCTAAAACATAGACTATGCTATCTGGCAATTATTATGCCCTTACTGCATCAATCATGGACTTTAGTATATTAATGTCACTTATAATTAGCATATCGCCTTCTTTTAAAAACACATCTTTTTTCTGCAAATCTGACAAAATTCTTGTAACAGTTTCTCTTGTTGTTCCAATTCTGTTGGCAATTTCAGCATGTGTTGGCATAGGATATATAACAGCCCTACCATTATTAACCCCACTTTCTTCTGCTAAACGATATATCTCAGCACAGACTCTATGAGGAGCATCTAAAAGGCTCAAGTCAGTTATTCTTAAGGTTGATTTTTTTAGCATTTCTGCCATATCTGAAAGTAGCTTAGATGAAACATGGCTGTTTTTTGATAATTCTCTAAAATCATACCCTTTCATAAAGGCTAACTTACATCTTTCTGAGGCTATTACACTAGAAGTACGAGCTGTATCCATAATACAGGCTAACTCACCTACATAATCCCCTTCTTCAATCTCATCAATAACAACTTCTCTACCATTTGGAGAATAAACAACTACTTTAAGCTGCCCTGCCAACACAAAGATAACGTCATTATCGTCATCATTTTTGCTGATAACTTCATTTGTTTTCTTATATGTTTTCACAATTACTCTATCAGCAATCCACTGATATTCATTATCCCCCAACCCGTCAAAGAGGGTTATTCTTCTTAAATCGCTTAACAGCTGTTCGTCCATTACTCTATTCTCCTTATAAGATGACTTATCACACCGTGCAATGTCCTAATTTCCTGTTCGGTTAAATCAATCCTACCGAAAATATTCCTGATGCTTCTCTGCATTCTTGTTTTTTTGTTTTGTACCTTAAAATAGTCCCTATTTTCAAGCTCTGTTTCTAAATGCTCAAATAATTTTAAAACAGCCCCCTTTTCTGCAATAGGTTCTTTGCCAACATAAAGCTGTTTTTCAGCCATGTTAGCGGTCGTTTTATACCACTCATAACCCATCAACAAAACAGCCTGAGCTAAATTTAGCGATGGATGAATCGGATTAAGCGGTATCTCAACTATTGCATCACATAATGCAATATCGTCATTGTCTAAACCAGTGCGCTCTGGTCCAAAAACCAATGCACATTTCTGCCCAGACTTAATTTTATCATTAAAAACCTCAACAACCTTTTCTGGGCTATATATTGTTTTCACCATATCTCGACGTCTAGCTGTGGTTGCTACCACATAGTTCATATCATTCACAGCATCAGCCAAAGTTTTATAAATTTTAGCCTTTTCAAGCAAGATATCAGCGCCAGATGATGCAGATATTGCCTTTTCTGACAAATGATCCCCTTTGCCTTTAAGTATACGTAAATCATGCAAACCACAATTAAGCATAGCCCTAGCAGCAGTACCTATATTTTCTGATATTTGAGGTTTAACTAAAATTACAGATGGCACCAACGACTGAAAAAACTCAGCTATAAGCTCCTCTTTAGTAACAGCAAGTCTTTTCATATATACAATACTCTTAAATCTATTCTTTCATTGACTTAATTCTTTTTACTTCGCTCTGTATCATATCAACAGACATACCTGTAGAAGTCTCAATAAGCTTAACCGATTTATCCATTTGTTCTTTAGTTTTTTCTTTCAAAGCAGCTTTTTGATTATCATCAGCTCCGATTATTTTATCTTTAGCACTGTAAAAGTCTTGATTATCTTTATCAACAACCATGCCAGATTTACCAGCTATTTCGCCACCTGTTTTCATCATCAACTTATTAACAGCATCTGGATCTTTAGTTAAATCTGCTTCTTCTAATTGTTTTTCCATTTCTTCTGACACTTCAACGCCACTAGCTTTCATAGTGTTAAGTATAGTTTTAGCAGTATTTTTACCCATAGCCTTTGGCATTCTCTTTTGAATATCAACAGTTGCAGGCTCAAGTTTTTTTACATATATCTCTTTTTCAGGCTCTGCTGGTGCAACAGGAGCTGCGGGTTGAATTTTACCTAACGGAGATGTAGCCACGGGTTCATCAGAAGCACGATGAATAGATTTCACACTACCTCTTTGAGAATCCCACAAATGACCACCGATTTTTGATTTATAATCGTTATAGCTCTCTGCAAAAGCAACACCAGATAAAGCAAACATAGACACAAAAAGCATAAAAACTCTAATACTTAACTTCATATCTCTCTCCTTAACATACAGCAAAAGCCTCTTAAAAGAGGCTTTATAGCTATTATATATATTATTGCGACATCAACCTTAGCGAATTACCTATTAAATTATCAACTGACAAGCCCGATGTTTTTTCTAATTCACCCATAGCCTGATTAGTTGAACGATATATAATGTTACTTCTATTTGTTTTAATTTCATTAAGAGCTTTCATTATTTTAACTCTTGTCGAAGCTGGTGCACTTGCAATTTTGTTATCTAAAGAACGTGGAATTTTATAACCCAATCTTCTCATATGCTCCGTCATCGAAAGCATGTTATGAACATTAACTTCAGGAGCTAACTCTTCCTGACCTTGGGCATTAGTCCATGTGTTTACTTTACCAGTATAATTAACATCTGCTCCATAGTTACCACTACCTTGCCAGCCTCCTTCAGAGTTATCTGCGCCTGTAGCTTGTTTTTTAGAATAATCATTTACCACAGCACGAGGTTGTGTCTTGGCTTTTTGTGTATTCTTTGTACTAGTAGCACTCGCCCATGGATTAGCTGGCAGACCACCTATTGTTTGTGCTGACGCTTCAAAACTAAAGAGGCATAAAACCACAAAGCAAAACATACTTTTAATAAGTTTAACTAGATTGCGTGTCATTTTATCCTCCATAAAACTTTTAAGAACAAACATCCTCTAACTAGGCTATATTATTATAATATACTGTTTTTGTAAAAAAGAATAGTTACAAGCTTGCGAATATTTAGTTACAGAAATATTACAATCTTTTTTGTCTTTATTCTAGTATTTTTGAGAGATTTCCTCGCCTTTTATAATTTTTGCCCCACCTAAAAGCCTGTCACAATCATAAAAAGCACAACCTTGCCCAGGAGCAACCCCTTTTTGAGGCTCATCTAAAATGATATAAGCATCATCATCTGCAACATACAATCTAGCGGGAACTTCCTTATGACGAGAACGAAGCTTTACCATTAATGGATAGCCATCATCTCTAATATCATCATCACCAAGCCAATTTATTTTACCTAGCAACACTTTTTTACAACTTAAATCATTTATCCCACCGACTATAACTTGGTTTTTATCTGCATTAATAGCAGTTACATATAAAGGGTCGCCACCACCTATACCAAGCCCGCGCCTTTGCCCAACAGTATAATTAACAACACCGTTATGCTCGCCTAAAACCTGCCCATTAACATGAACAATATCACCTTTAACATCGGT
>QKFK01000227.1 GCA_003252195.1 Rhodospirillales bacterium | reverse complement strand
ATCATACCAAGGAATGTCACTAACGTCAAAATCAACATTAATATGAGTTTTACGCCTTGAGCATAAAGCAACTATTTCTACTTTTTTGCCACATCTGTTAGAAATCTCTTCTGCATTTTGTTTTAAAAGCTTAACAGCGCCCCCACCTACAGTACCTAAACCTGCAATTGCAACTTTAAAAACCTTACCCATTACACCCTCTCTATTTATCTGATTTTTCTTTTTCAAACTTCTCTAAAATAGCATCAGAATTTTGCATAAAATTCTTAATATTACGGATTGCTTGGCGTGTTCTGTGCTTATTTTCAATCAAAGCTAAACGCACAAATCCATCACCATATTCGCCAAAGCCAACACCTGGAGACACCGCAACCTCAGCTTCTTGTAGCAATAACTTTGAAAAATTAAGTGATCCCATATGAGCAAATTTCTCTGGCAATGGAGCCCATGCAAACATGCTAACCTCTGGTGATGGAACGTCCCAACCTGTTGATTGCAATCCCTCAATTAAAACATCACGTCTATCTTTATACAAAGCTCGCATTTCCTCAACACAATCTTGTGGTCCATTCAAAGCCTCTGTTGCAGCAACTTGGATTGGTGTAAAAGCACCATAATCAAGATAGGATTTAACCCTTGATAAGGCGGCAATAAGTTTTTTATTACCAGAAGCAAAACCAACACGCCAACCAGGCATGTTATATGTTTTACTTAATGAGTAAAATTCGACCGCAATATCCTTAGCTCCTTCAACCTCAAAAATTGAGTGAGGTGGATTATCGTTATAATAAATCTCAGCATATGCGATATCAGAAATCAGATAGATATTATATTTCTTACAAATTACTACTATCTCACGATAATAATCCAATGAAGCTTCTTTTGAAGTTGGGTTAGATGGATAGTTAACCACAATTGCAACAGGCTTTGGTATAGAGTGCTTAACTGCATGAACAATTGCCTCTAATTGAGCCTCACCTGGTTCTGCTGGAATAAAACGCATAGAACCACCAGCTATGATAAAACCAAATGCATGGATTGGATAACTTGGGTTTGGAACTAAAATCGTATCACCTGGGCTTGTAATAGCTTGAGCTAAGTTAGCCAAACCTTCTTTTGAGCCCAAAGTTACTACAACTTCACTTTCTGGGTCTAAATCGACATTAAATCTACGTTTATAATAATTACTAAGTGCCTTGCGTAACCCAGGGATACCCTTAGACATAGAATATCTATGAGAGCGAGGATTAAGCACAGCTTCACGCAATTTTTCTACAATATGAGCAGGAGTTGGCTGATCAGGATTACCCATACCGAAATCTATAATATCGGCGCCATTAGCTCGTGCTTTTGCTTTCATTGCATTAACTTCAGTAAAAACATAAGGTGGCAGGCGTCTTATTCTATAAAAATCTTCAGTCATTTTTCCTCAACAATGTAAATATTAACAAAAAGGGCCTCTATATCTTTGATTAGAAGCCCCGTTACTTAAAAAAATCTAAAAGAGACTAATAATCGAGATATATCTCGGTTCTTCTGTTCATAGCTTCACCCTCTGGCATCACTTCGTAATATACAGGGTCAGCATCAGACACGGCACCAACAAACATTTTTTCGGCAGGAACACCCATGGCAATTAATTGCTTGGCAACAAATTTGGCTCTATTGTTAGAAACCTCAAAATTTGTCATCATATGATTAACCAAATCCATGGCAGATGTACGACTCGATGCATGACCGATAACTCTAATTGTGCCACCACTTTTCTTAATTTCTTCCTTGATTTTAGCTAATTCTTTTCTGCCCTTAGCAGTAATATCAGCAGAACCATTTGGGTGATATATTGTAGCAACATGAACAGATACACCACTCATGCTCTCATCAAAGTCTTCTAAAGAACGAGTTTTACCCTTAACAACTTTTTCTTCTTTTTTACCATTAAGCACATCAGTTAAAGAATAATCAGATTGTTGTTTTGATTCAACTTTCTCTGCATTAGGAGCCGTTAAGGCAACTGTAGAGGCAATCTCACTTGCATCAACATTAATTCTACCACCATCTGAATATTGCAATTCATGTTCAATTTGTTCTAATAAAGATCCGCCTTTTACATTATTGTTTGAAGCCACATATTCTGGCTCAAAACCAGGTTCTTTTGACATAACCTCATCTTCATATGTTTCTTCTACATCAGATTCAGGAACAATCTCATCGTCTGCATCATAATGATTGTCTAAAACTTCTAATTTTGCTGGTGTTTCTGCATTTTTATCAACCATGGCAACTTCCACAGGAGTTGTAGTTGATTTTTCTGGCAATGGAGGTTCATCTGCAGAAGCTGTTACTACTTCTGCTTTTTCTTCTGACTTAACAGAGGAATCAGCCTTGCGCTTAACTTCTTCATCATATTCAATATCATCATCTGCAACTAAGCCTTTAACAGGACCAGATGCCACAACGTCGCCATTTGCCTCTTTATTTAAAGGAGTAGCCTCTTCTTGAGCTTGTTCTTCTACAGCAACAACCTCATCATTTGTTTTTGCATCAGATTGAACAATTTCTTCATCACCATTAGTTACATAAACATCATAGTCATCAAGATATCCACTTGTGCCAAAACAACCAGAAACAAGCGAAATAGCGGTTAATGCACCACACAAATTAATAACATTTTTTTTCTGCCACAAACCGAACTGCATAATCTCAAAGTCTCCTGAGCAAATAGATAATAAAAACCAACTTTTATAGGATGGTTTTAATAAAGCATATTGTAAATTATCCTAATAATTAAAAATATACAATAGACTTTATAGCCAGATAGGCATTTTTTATAAGAAAACCTGCCCCTAATATAGAGGCAGGTTACTTAAATAAAGTCAAACTACATATCTACTACACGTTCAAGCAATCTTGATTTTAGATATTTATTGTTTGTTTCTTCTGCAACTTTCTTCATTTCAGCTTTATCTTCTTGCTTTAATTTAGAAAGCACTAACGATTTAATTTCAGCTTTTACCTTATCATCGGCAAAGCCTGCTTCAACTCCACACAAAGTCACATCAAACAACTCTGCGCGCTTAAACCCAAGTTTATTAGCTGCAATGCGATATTCTTTGCCAATATCAGTACCAAAGATACCTGCATCATCAGTATTTAATGTAAGGCGAACACCAGCATCATAAATCTTTTTAACTGGGTGACGGGTAATATCCCCATCAAACTCTCTTACCAAAATACGGTTTGAGGTTGGGGCAACTTCTAATGTAACACCTTTACTTGCAAGCTCTTCCAATAACAATGCATCTTTAATACTTGCAATACCATGACCAATACGCTTAGAGCCAACGGCTAAAGCTTTTACAATGCTTTCTGGCCCACAAATCTCACCTGCGTGGTATGATTTAGCCAACCCCAAACTATCTGCCATATCGTGAAAATATGCAAAGTCGGCAAATTCATTTGCTCTTTCATCACCTGCAATATTAACACCTTTAATAAGCTTATGTGGGTGAGCCTTAATGAAATCTGCCACCATTGCCACATTATCTTTACCCAAGTGACGCACGCCACAAGCATGAAGATATGTATAAGTTCCATAATCTTTATTAACTTCTAAAATAGCCTGATAAATTGCCTCTAAACATTCCATGTATTTTTTATCATCGAGTGTTTCTTTACCATTACCGCCAGATG